>NZ_JBCOSQ010000050.1:25986-38556 GCF_040920905.1 Butyricimonas sp. RTP31003st1_G1_RTP31003_210430
ATCCAACACATCCCCGACCACCCAAGTCACTCGGGATATGGCATCTTCCGGTGAATCAAAATAATACGAAAAGAGAGCCATCGTCTCTTCAACGTGGCTCTTATCTCTTTTTAGCGCGATGATCGTCTCACCACATCGTGCCAAATGACACAGTAAATGGCTACCCAGTAAACCGGTAGCCCCGGTTACCATTACTGCCAATTAAACACGAAATTTTGTTTCACATCCGGATGTAAACTCAAATGCACTGGGCAAGTATGTGCCACACGTTCGAGAATCTTTTTCTCCTTCTCGGAATAACCGTTAGCCGGCATATTAAAGATCACGTCAATCTCAGCAATACGACGAGGTTCTGCCGCCATCTTCTTGGTAATCTCGATCTCGGCCCCCGTCAAATCAATACCGTTATTTTTAGCATAAATTCCCATGATTGTCATGGCACAAGCGGCCAATGACGTGGAACACAAGTCGGTTGGAGAGAAAGCCTCACCTTTTCCGTTATTATCTGTCGGTGCATCCGTGATAATCTTTGTACCACTCTGCAAATGCGTACACTCCAAACGCAAATCTCCTAAATATTTTGCTTTTACTGTTGCCATATCCTTTTTCTTTTATGTTTTATTTTTCAAAGATAGTAAATTTCACACAAAATCATCCATCCGAAAGAAAATTTGATATTTTTTCCGGAAATCCGAATTTCTAGCACAATTTTTGATAATACACAAATATCCCTATTGACACTTTTCTTATGCCGGGTGGCTTTTCATATTCCTACCACACCACACACACGACAAAAGCCACCCGGTTCTTTAAAACAAATCAATGACTTCTTTTATATATTCCAGATGCATTTCGGCCCCAGTGACCACAACCAAATCGAATCGTATTTCCCGGTGAATGTTCTTTTTCGTTAGATAAGCGGCACCCGCAGCTTGCAGATTCCTCTTTTTTCTGTAATCCAGCAAATCGAAAAGTGACACATTGTCATCTGCCCGGGTTTTCACCTCCACCACGACCAGTACCTCCCCATCAAGACACACGAAATCCAGTTCCCGGTGTCCCACCCGCCAGTTTCTCTCCAGAACCGTGTACCCCATATCCAAAAGATACCGGTTCACCTTTTCTTCCCCGTATTCGCCCAGTTTATTATGCCACGCCATAGTACAGTCTTCCCCTAATTTACAGCCTAAAAAGAGTTTCGCAATGTTATATAAATCTATCATAAAAGCAAAATTTTTTAGTCAAAAATCCTATACCCCGCATCGTTTTTAAGATTCAAGTGGTTTATTTCGAGAGAGGTTTATTCCAAAGTAGTTTTGAAATCTGAACCAAAATGCCTATCTTTGTATGGTTTTTGGGAAAAGTAGTAGTTATGGCTAAAAAAAGAGTTTTATTCATTTCTCAAGAGATAGTTCCTTATCTGCCGGAATCAGAAATGGCAAATATTGGAAGATTTCTACCTCAAGGGATACAAGACAAAGGTAAAGAGATTAGAACATTCATGCCCCGTTACGGCTGCATCAATGAAAGACGGAATCAACTTCACGAGGTAATTCGCCTTTCCGGAATGAACCTGATCATCAACGACACGGATCATCCGCTAATCATCAAGGTCGCCTCGATCCAAGCTGCACGAATGCAGGTTTATTTCATCGACAACGAGGATTATTTTCAACGTAAGCACACGATCTCCGACGAGGAAGGAAACTTTTTCCCGGACAACGACGAAAGATCTATTTTCTTCGCCCGGGGAGTATTCGAAACCGTGCGCAAACTAAGATGGGCTCCTGATTTGATCTATTGCCAAGGATGGTTCACCGCATTAGTTCCTCTTTACTTGAAAAAAGAATATCATGATGACCCTGTTTTCTCCAAAACGAAAGTAGTATTCTCTACTTATAACGACAAATTCGAGGGGAAACTGGATGAAAAATTCGGGGAAAAAGCGATCACGGAAGGGGTTGCCCGGAAAGACGTGGCACTTTTAAAAGACCCGACATACACGAATATTAATAAATTGGCATTCCAATACGCTGACGGAATCATTTTTAACCACAAAGACGTGGACGATGAACTCCGTACCTTTGCCACCGATCTGAAGAAACCTACCTTGGAATACCCGGGCGAGCAAAGTTACATCGAGGCTTATTCCGACTTTTTCGACAAGATTATTGAATAACAATATAAACAAGCGGCAATGGTTGTTATGCCGCTTGTTTTCATTAATATAAATCATTAAAACATAACATTTATGTGTGGTATTGTAGGATACATCGGGCCCAAAGAAGCCTGTCCGATCTTAATTAACGGTCTGAAACGCCTGGAATACCGGGGATATGACTCTGCCGGAATCGCATTGATCCATAATAATAACATCCAAGTTTACAAGTGCAAGGGAAGGGTGCAAGACCTGGAACATCACATGGAACTGGAAGATACCAGCGCAACGATCGGTATGGGACATACTCGCTGGGCTACCCACGGGGAACCAAATGACGCAAACGCTCACCCCCATACTTCTATGAACGGTCTTTTCTCTATCGTCCACAACGGAATTATCGAGAATCACGCTTTATTAAAGGAAAAATTACAGGCCAGAGGCTATTCATTCCAAAGTGAAACCGACACGGAAGTACTAGCAAACCTGATCGAGTACATTTACACGAAAGGCCAAGTCAACGCAGAGAATGCCGTGCGTCTCGCTTTGACTAAGGTTATCGGAGCCTACGGACTGGTTGTTCTATGCAAGAACGAACCGGACCAGCTCGTGGTGGCAAGAAAAGGTAGCCCGCTCGTGATCGGCGTGGGCCAAAGCGAATATTTCGTGGCCTCGGATGCAACGCCCATCGTGGAATACACGAAAAACGTGATCTACTTAAACGATGACGATGTTGCCATCTTGAAGAGGGACGAAATGATCCTGAAAACGATCAAAAACACCCCTGTTTCATTAAGTATTCAGCAAGTGGACATTGACATCGAGAAAATCGAGAAAGGCGGTTTCCCGCATTTCATGCTGAAAGAGATTTTTGAACAGGTAAATTCAATATACGATACGATCCGCGGACGCGTAAATGCCGAGGCATCGGAGATCTATCTGGGGGGTATCTCCGAGATCATCCCGAAGATGGTCAACGCCCACCGCATTATCATTATCGGTTGCGGTACGTCATGGCACGCCGGAACGGTAGGCGAATACATCTTGGAAGAATTTACCCGAATCCCGGTAGAAGTGGAATACGCATCGGAATTCAGATACCGGAACCCGATCGTGGATGCCAACGACATTGTTATCGCCATTTCACAGAGTGGTGAAACGGCCGACACGCTGGCAGCCATCAAGTATGCCAAAGCACACGGAGCCACGGTTATCGGCATTTGTAATGTCGTGGGATCAAGTATCGCCCGGGAAACCGATGCAGGGGTGTACACTCACGCAGGCCCGGAAATCGGGGTTGCCTCCACGAAAGCATTCACAGCTCAAATATCCGTGTTGGCCATGATGGCCTTACAGATCGGCCACCGCAAGGGAACATTATCCGACGAACTGTACAAAAAATATATCAACGAACTGTATAACTTACCGGACAAGGTGAAAGCGATTCTGGAAAAGAATGACAAGATCAAGGAGATCGCAGCCATTTACAAGGACTCCACAAACGCCATTTACCTGGGAAGAGGTTGTCAATTCCCGGTTGCCCTGGAAGGTGCGTTGAAACTGAAAGAGATTTCTTACATTCACGCGGAAGGTTATCCGGCAGCGGAAATGAAACACGGCCCGATCGCCTTGATCGACGAGAATATGCCGGTTTTTGCCATCGCCACGAATGACAACTATTACGACAAGATCGTTTCCAACATCAAAGAGATCCAATCCCGGAAAGGACACGTGATCGCTCTTGTCAATGATAACGATGCACAAGTGAAAAAACTGGCGGAACACGTGATCGAAATTCCTGAAACACTGGAATATCTTTCCCCACTTCTGAACGTAATTCCATTACAGCTCATCTCCTATCACATTGCCGTGATGCGAGGCTGTAACGTGGATATGCCGAGGAACTTGGCTAAATCCGTAACGGTAGAATAAAGACTAAAAAAGGTGGGAAAATCCCACCTTTTTTACTTATCCAATGCTTTCTGCCATTTCCAAGCATTTGCCAGAGTCTCCTCGATCGGTGTGACAGCCTTCCATCCCAGCTCGTTATTGGCCAACGTCGTATCAGCCCAAACCTTCTCGATATCCCCGGCTCGGCGTCCCACGACCTTGTAATTCACTTTTACCCCGGTTGACCGTTCAAAAGCGTGAATAATTTCCAGCACGGAAAGTGCTTTTCCCGTACCGATATTGAAAAACTCGTAATTCTTCTTATTCTTCCCTTCCAACAACCGACGGATAGCTACCACGTGCGCCTGGGCCAGATCCACCACGTCAATATAATCGCGTAACGGAGAACCATCCGGCGTGTTGTAATCGTCACCGAACACGCTCAATTGCTCACGAATCCCGATAGCCGTCTGCGTCAAATAAGGAATCAAATTATTAGGTACACCATTGGGCAACTCCCCGATAAACGCTGTCGGGTGGGCCCCGATCGGGTTAAAATAGCGCAATGCCAGAGCTTTCATGTCAGGTTCCACCCGCATCAGATCCCGAATAATATCTTCACTCATCACCTTCGTGTTCCCGTAAGGAGATTCAGCCTCATGACGAGGTGTTTTTTCCGTTACCGGCAACACATCGGCCTGCCCGTACACCGTACAGGAAGAGGAAAACACCAAATTTGGCACCTTAAATTCCCGCATACAAGTCAACACATTCATCAAAGAGTTCAAATTATTGAAATAGTACTCCAAAGGCTTGTTCACCGACTCACCCACGGCCTTCAAAGCGGCAAAATGAATCACGGCCCGTATATCCGAATGGCGAGCAAAGAAATCCCGTGTAACCTCCCCATCAGTAAGGTCTATCTCTTCAAACTCGGGACGTATCCCAGTGATCTTTTCTATCCCGTCCAGCACGTCCAGACTCGAATTCACGAGATTGTCAGCAATAATTACATCATAACCATTTTTCTGAAGTTCGACCACCGTGTGGGAACCTATATACCCTGTACCTCCTGTCACAAAAATTTTCATACGCCAATAATTTTATCTCAATTTATAACATTCTGAGTGTCTGCAATAGACATGACAAAGTAAATAATAATAATCTGAAATGCCTAAAATGAGTTTGACAACCTTACGTTTTTTCTTACCTTTGTGGCATGAATAAATATGTTGAACACATTGAAGAATTGCTCTATCTACATGATTGCGTGATCGTTCCGGGGTTCGGAGGGTTCATTTGTGACTACACGTCCGCAAACATCAACGAGAAAACGGGGACTATCGTTCCCCCGTCTAAAAAAGTCGTGTTCAACAAGCACCTGAAACAAAATGACGGCCTTTTGATTGATTGGATCGCACGTAAAGAACAGATCGATTATGAGAAAGCGCAACGACGTCTGGCTCTATTTTGTGAAGAAATCAAGGTACGCTTGAACCAGAAACAAAAAGTGGACTTCGGTACAATCGGAACCTTTTCGGTCGACCGCCGGTTCAACGTTCTCTTTGAATCCAAGAACCACAATTTCCTGCCGGACGTGATCGGTATGGAATCCTTGCCTTTAGCAACTGTCAACGGGAAAAAGGCCCGTAAAACTCAAGAAGAATTGATTAACACCGAATCCGGCAATCTCGTTACCCGTTTATTCAAATTCGGTTTGTCGGCAGCCGTCGTGGCCGGAATCGTGGTGATCTCCCAACAGGATATATTCCAAGGAGACGGAATGACGAACATGACAAACATGCAACCCTCCCCGGTGAAAAACAAAACAATCATCGTGGAAGACCCTGCCGTGATCTCTCCGAACTATGACTTCGTGGATTATGACCCGGTTATTGATCTACCCGGGTTGTCAGTTTCACGATAAGCACAATCAAATAAGCCGGGAAAACGATAAACAACGCTACCCACTTCAATAATAGGAAGAGTACCACAAGTATTCCCCAGAACCTCCAGTTCCATTTTTTCTTGAAATCATAACAAGAAATCAAGATATAAACGGGGATCATACAAGATAACGCTTTCACACCCCAAACAGCAAAACCGATGATCACGGCCCCCAAGAAACAATATAAAAGAGCATTCCCGCTCCACGAAAAGCTGGTTAACTTCAACGAGAACATCGGGATTTCACTGATCAGCAAAATGGCCAGCACCAAGGCAAAAAGAGCCAACAGCCACGGTTTGCCCCACATCGCCATGAAAAACTCTTCCTGATGATAGCGTGTAAATACCAACATCACCCAAAACAAAGCGTTCGACGGGGTCGGCAAGCCGATAAACGAATGAGTTTGTCGCACATCCAGATTGAACTTAGCCAAGCGATAAGCCGAGAAAGCCGGAACCAGAAACGGCACGTACATAAGCACCCCCTGCCAAGAATTCACCGCGAACAACTCCCCGCCACTATATCCTAAATCACGAATCAGGAAAAAAGCCATCACGGAAGGCATCACCCCGAAACTAACCATGTCGGCCAAGGAATCCAGTTCCTTGCCCATTTCAGATTTCACATGCAGCAAGCGAGCGGCAAAACCGTCAAAGAAATCAAATACCATCGCCAGAATCACAAGCCAGGCAGCAAGGTACAGATGCCCGTGAAAAGCAGCATAAATAGCCACCGTGCCGGACGTAACGTTCATACAGGTAATCAGATTAGGTATATGTTTCTTCATGGTATTACTTTTTATGATCTGAACACGAAAATAGTTCTTTTTACGATAGATAAACTACATTTTTATTACTTTTGTTGCAAATTCGTTTTAGATATGGCTAAATTTCTCATTATCAGGTTCAGCTCCATCGGAGACATCATCCAATGTATGAATGTCGTGAACGGCATCAAGAACCATTTTCCCGATGCTGAAATTCACTGGATTGCCCGGAAAGACATGGGGTCTTTTCTTAACATGGACAAACGCATCGACCGGGTATGGGGATATGATAAGAAAACGGGATTCAAAGGGTTACTACAAATGGCCCATCAACTGAAAGCCGAGAAATTTGATTATATCTACGACGCTCACAGCAACATCCGCTCCAACATCTTGAAAGCCGTGTTACTCCCGCCCTTTTACCATCTTTTTCCAAGAGGGCCGCGTTACACGCTACGCCATAAGGATCGCTGGAAACGATTCTTGCTTTTTAAACTACGGGTAAACAAATTCGACAAGCCGTTCCGAGGCATCGTTTCTTACCAGAAACCACTAGCCACGTGGGGAATTACGAATTTTGAATCCGATTACAGCGATTGGAATTTTCCGGCAGAATACGAGGAACGTTTTCACCGTACGCTTACCCCGAAGACCATCACGCTCGTCCCTTCCGCCAACTGGGAAATGAAACGTTGGCCGGTCAGTAACTGGCAGCAAGTGATCCAACTTATGCCCGACTACCGTTTTATCATTCTGGCAGGCCCGACCGACACGTTCTGCGAAACCATCAAGGCCATCGCACCCGAAAGAGTCAACAACCTGGCAGGAAAAACCAGTCTATTGGAATCCTGTTACCTCGTGAAACAATCCAACCTCGTGATCAGTGGGGATACCGGTTTTCTTCACGCTGCGGACCTGTTCCACACGAAAGCCATCGCCTTGATGGGCCCGACGGCCTTCGGCTACCCCACGGGCAAACAAGTCGAAGTCATCGAAGTCGATCTTCCCTGCCGCCCCTGTACCAAAGACGGTCATGGCAAATGCAAACAATCCACTTGGCAAAAATGTATGGTCGACATTCTCCCAAAACGAGTTGTCAACACAGCCCTAAGAATTTTAAATCTTATGGATTAAATGATTCAATGATTTCCGATTAGGTGATCCCTTTCTATCCTTTTTTTAATCACCTAATCGTCAAATCGTCAATCACTTAATCATTTCAATTGTCTTGTTTCAGTACCACATAGAACGTCGTACCTTCATTCTCTACGCTTTCAAAAGTGATCGAGCCACCCATAGCCTCTATAATCTTGTAGGACATCGCTAATCCTAGTCCCGTTCCCCCGGACTTTGTCGTGAAATTAGGTTCAGAGATTCGATCCCGGATGCTTTCCGGTATCCCGCAACCATTATCTTTAACAAGCAATATGATCTTGCCTAACACCGTTTTCAATCGCACCAACACGTGCCCTTCCCGCCCTTCCGGGATACTCTGTTCCGCGTTCTTCAACAAATTCACGATCACCCGGTTCACCTGATCCCGATCACCATACACGGAAACATTCGGCTCTATATCACATTCCATGGCATCTACGTTCTCATGGAACAACTTCGCACAGCCATTTACCAATTCACTCAGGTCGAACCACTCGTTATTCGCCTCCTGTAACTTGGCAAAATCAGAGAAAGCCGAGGCAATCGATGCCATATGATCAATCTGTTCGATCAACACGGCCGAAATATCCTTAAACCGCTGGCGCACTTCCTCCATATCCCCCTTCTGCAACGTGCGCTGCATGAACTGCAAATTCAACTTCATCGGGGTCAACGGGTTTTTGATCTCGTGAGCAATCTGCCGGGCCATTTCCCGCCAAGCACTCTCCCGTTCCGACTTCGCTAACTTCTTCACGTTCGCCTCCAGTTTATCAACCATCTCGTTATACTCCTTCACCAGCATACCGATTTCATCCCGCTCGTGGTACACAATCTTCTCGTTCTTTCCCCCCACCCTCATCTGACGCAATTTTTCATTCACCACTTGTAACGGTTTCGTGATCCGCTCGGCCACGATACTCGACAGAATAAAGGCAAGCACCATCACGATCATGGCAATATTTACCGCTATAATCACGATCAGCAAAATATCCTTGTTCAGTTCCTCCCCACGGGTAAAATACGGGATACTCAACACGTACCTCTCCCCGCTCTCCAACACCAATGGCATATACACGGCCATGTATGTCAATTCCACGATTCGTTCATCCTGAACAAAATTAATCTGCTCTTTCTTAACGATCTGCTCAAAGGCCTTCGGATTCAACAAAGTCCCATCAAACCCCTTCTCGAATATCACTGGCCGGGAAGTTGCCACGAGAACCCCTTCCCAGTTATAGATATTAATATCTACCCAAAGCACCTCGGACATATCTTTCAATTTCTTCAATATCTGGGGACACTTCGCGGCATCCACGCAATCATTATGTTCCAGTTCATCCGTTATATACCGCGACAACTCGATCACCTTCGAACTATGCCGACGTTCAAAACTCTCGGCATTCACGATAATACTCATAATCGTCATGATCAGGAATAATGCACCAATCAACGTGATGATATTTCTTTTGATCCTCAACGTGAGGCTTGTCTGTCGGAAACTTCCCCATCCCCCGTCAAATCGGAAGAACATCCCGTAAGAAGTCAGGATAGCGCTGACAAAAATGGCGTACAACAAATTCAAGTAGTAAAGTGCAAACACATCATCCCCCAAACTCACGATACATACCCCATCATTCTCCACGGGAATCACCATGTGCGAGAACCCATCCATATTCATAATCCGGGCATGTTCGATCTTTCCGAAACGTTCCAGAGAACGGGGATAACTAAAATCCCCTTTGGAATCCACCAGTATCCCATCCTTGTACTTCGCATAAGAATAAGGATAACGAGCCTCCTTCTCGGCTCCGATCTCCCTAGATAGAATCTGAGCATACCCGATCCCTTCATGCCTGTTTTTCGACTCGAAACGAATATACACGCAACTACCACCCCGAGGAGTTGAGAAAGAAAAACGCCCGAGGTACTCAACCACCCCGTCAAAATCTTTTATATAGAAAAATGACGTGTAACCGACACGAGTTCCCAAACTATCAATCAACTTGTCATAATACTCGTCACAACCATACTTCTCGTAAGTAGGAGTCAATAATATCGTGTCTCGGGGATCACATATCATCGCCTTGCAAGTATAATAAAATCCCGTCATATCCAGCAGCTCGCTTGAAATATAAGCAGACAACAAATCCGTGTCCCCCACTTTTACCAGTGAATCTACTTTTTGACTTTGTTTTATTTCATCATTGACTTCCAATAGCTTATGCTCAAAAATCGGGTCTCTCTCCTTGATAATCTCGTTTGCGAAACTTGCCCTCACCCCTTGTTCACGGTGAATCTCGCTACTCTTTGCCAGAAAAATGATGTAAATACAGACCACCACAAGTGCAATCATGAAAATACTCTTTTGGGCATCCTGTTTCATTAGGTACACCCCCAGAATAAACAACAAATAAAGCGATAACAGAAAAAGACACTCCAACGGGGACAACGAAAAATTAAAGAAATAACAAAGAGCCGCACAAAAAACAAGCACTCCAGTTACTCCGAAAAACGCCTGACTGATAGAGAACAAATTCTGGAAATAACGCACAGAACTGTTGATCAACACGATAAATCCCATCCCGGCAATAATCAACGTGATAAAAGCCACGATCGACGAGAAATCAACATTAATAAGACGGGCAATATTCAAACTGACCTGCGTACTCTCGATCAGCGTGTTAATCGAAAAATGTAGCAAATTCGTGTAGAAGAACACGCCTATCACGAATCCCACGAGGAATATATATTTATAACGCACCAAACGAGGCTCGTCATACTTAATTTTCAGTTTGTTAAAGGTAATAAAGAAATAATGTGCCAGACAGAACATTGTGACAAATAAATCTCCCACCGACACGATAAACCGTCCCCCGATTTGACTGGTAGTAAAAATAGGCAGAGAATAAAGCACTTGCGGGACCTTGTAATCTACCATCAAGGAACGCAACAGCACGATGAAAAAGAAGAATCCGAACACGTGAAACAATTGCATCCGGAACGACCGGGCCCGATCCAAGGATATTTCGTAAGCATAGAACAGCAGGAGAAGGAACATGATATAAGGAATCAACAGGAAATAAGTGGGCACAACATCCCCATGCTCCACCTGACTCTCAATCTTGAACAACGGCCTTCCATCCCGGTTGTACACGAGTTGCCCTCCTTTTTCCCACGTCTCCCGGATAACCACCTTACTCGCATCATCCAGATTTTCCCCTAACGACGGGTTAAAATGACTTTTCACGTAATTACTCGAATACGGGTAATCCTCTTTTATAAACAGGAGTGCGTAATAAACCGTGTCCCCGACGGCATGTTTGCGAACATCAAAATAAAGATTATTAATCTTCACGAAGTCATTTCCCGCTGACAATATCTCGTACAAGTGGGGCGAACCGACTCTCTCGTTACTCCAGTAAACCAACTTTCCCTCCTTAAAACCAACCAACACAGACTGTTTACCTTTCCATTCCGGCTTTTGCCGCTCTGCCTCATGATCCAGTTTCCGCAACTGATCGTCAAGTCGTTTCTCCTCGAATTTCAACCGCTCCTGAAAAAGAAATAATTTCTTATCCACGGACCAATCGTTCAGAGAATACTCCCACAAAGAGCCCACGACCAAACAAAATATGGCAAGTGACAGTACAAGCCAAAATTTCTTCATGCTTTTCACCCTCGCTTTATTCATGATGATAAGGTTCTCCTTTCAATATAGTCATAGCCCTATATAATTGTTCCGTGAAGATCATCCTCACCATCTGGTGAGAAAAGGTCATCTTGGATAGTGATATTTTCATGCTTGCACGTTTATATACTTCTTCCGAAAAACCGTAAGGTCCCCCGATGATAAATACAAGTCGCTTCATACTTGTCAGCATCTTCTGTGCCAAAAAGTCCGCGAAAGCCTTTGAAGTGTACTCGTTTCCCTTCTCATCCAACAAAATCACATAATCCGCCGCCTCCAACTGCCCCAACAACAATTCTCCTTCTCGTTCTTTTTGCTGTATCTCGCTCATGTTTTTCGTGTTCCGTACATCCGGGATCACCTTCATCTCGTAAGGGATATAATATTTCAAACGTTTCTCGTACTCGGCAATCCCCGCCCGTACAAACTCCGCATCTGTCTTTCCTATCACTAACAAACAAACTTTCACACCACGAATTTTATCAATTATACTAATAAATTCATCTACACGCAAATGTAAATAAATTTACGGTATCTCCCACGAACCTTCAAAAAAAAGCCCCTCAATATTTGCCCAAATTTCAATAAAACACTATATTTGCACCCGTTAAAGGCTAACCACTTTAACACACGTAAGTGTAGGTCCTATAGCTCAGCTGGTTAGAGCACCTGACTCATAATCAGGGGGTCCTTGGTTCAAGCCCAAGTGGGACCACTTGAAAATAAAGCAGTTACAAAATCAAAAATGTAACTGCTTTTCTGTTTTTAAGGTAAAATTGGGGTGAAATATTGGGTGTTTTAGCTTGATGTTTAAACCATGTTTAAACCAGAATTTAGACATGAATACCTCTGTTTCAGTAGTTTATTACACATCAAAAACATTGAAGAAGATAGTGTTTCAAAAAGTGTGTAAATTCCTTCTTTTCTCATGACTGCAAAATTATAAATAGTTCAATAAAATAATC
>NZ_JBCOSQ010000051.1:0-37453 GCF_040920905.1 Butyricimonas sp. RTP31003st1_G1_RTP31003_210430
TGAACTTGGAGAAGGCTACGATCAAACAAGTTATCGGGGAGATCAAGCGGAACACGGAATTCAGTTTCGTGTATAGCGATGCGGATATTGCGGGAATGGAATGTGTGGATGTCTTTTTTAAGAATGAACCTGTTGAGAATATTTTGACAGTATGTCTGAAAGGGACGGGATTGAAGTTCGCAATCGAGGAAAAGACAATTATTATATGGAAGGGTACTCCGGTGAAACAGGATGTGAAAGAGGAAAGAATATTGAAAGGGCGAGTCGTTGATGAGAATGGGATGCCTCTGCCGGGAGCAACCGTGATATTGAAAGGTACGGCGTTAGGAGTTGTTGCGGATACAGCCGGAGCTTTTAATATTATGTTACCGAAGGAGGGAAAGCATATGTTGGTGTTTTCTTTCGTGGGAATGAAAAAGCAGGAGATTCCGGTGACCGATAAGGAATTTATTGAAGTTGTGCTGGAAGAGGATAGAGAGGCATTGGCAGATGTGGTGGTGACTGGATACCAGACGATTGCCAAGGAGCGGGCAACGGGGGCTTATTCGATCGTGGATGAGGAGACGTTAAAGAAGAAACCGACGTCCAATCTTGCACAAGCGTTGATTGGGTTGGTGCCGGGATTAACAGTCGTCAGCGCCCCCGTGGATGGACAGGTGCGGTTTGCTATTCGGGGGCAGGGTACCATATCGCAAGTCTCTATGGGAAATGCCAATTTTAAGCCGGACAATGATCCGTTGATCGTGGTGGACGGGTTCCCGATCAGTGGCTATAGGCTTGATAGCGACCCGTTTTCAACGATTAACCCGAATGATGTAGAATCGGTGACGGTGTTGAAAGATGCGGCGGCAACTTCTATCTACGGTGCACGTGCTGCCAACGGGGTGATCGTGATCACCACGAAAAAGGGACGAACGGGGAGAAAGTTGGAGATTGCGGCAGATGCGTACTGGTCTGTGAGTTCACGGACAGATTTGGACTATTTGTTCAATATGGCTTCAGCGGAGAATCAATTTCGTTTCGAGGAATTGATGCATAAATATAATCCGATTAATCTTGCAAGTAATGATCCTTACACGAAACTTTCCTCCCGGAGGCGATATATGTCGGCTCCATTCGGTATGCTATACGAACGGGATAATAAAAAGAATCTCTCCGCAGGAGATTATGAGGCTAAAAAACAGGAGCTTATCGAATTAGGAAACCGTGAGGTGTGGAAAGATGATTTGAACGAGTATATGTTCCAGCGGATGATGCGTCAACAATATAACGTGTCGTTGCGGGGAGGTTCAGAGAAGTTGGATTACGCGTTCTCGGCTTCTTATGATGATGAAGATAGTTACTTGCAAGAAAATGGCAAGCGACGTATATTGTTGAACTTGGCGAGTAATGCCCGGTTGACGAAGAACTTGACGTTCGAGTTTGCGGTGAGTACTATGTTTGATCGGGATGAGAACAATGGGACGAGCATTGAAAGTATGCGGGGGTGGCTTAGTCCGTGGACGAGACTGACGGATGACGAGGGAAATTTCGTACACGTGGCAACCTCTCAGACGGTATATGAGCCTTTGTTGATGTCGGGGGAATATTATGCAGGAAAGACTCCGACGGACTGGACGTACAATCCTGCTGCCGACCGGAAATACACGGATAACTATTCGAAAACGATGAATTACAGGGTACAGGGAGGTTTTGAATACCGGACAAATTGGGGATTGAACATGAGTGCCAAGGGACAATATGAACAGCGAAGATATACCAAGCACGTGTCTTACGAGCCGGAATCGTTTTACGTGAGAAATTTGTATAACACGTATGCCGAGCCGTTAGAGTCCGGGAGGTATGTTTCTTATTTCCCGACCGGGGGCGTGTTTTCCAACGAGGGACACACATATGAGGCTTATAATTTGCGCGGGCAGGTGGATTATACGATGATAAAAGATAAACATATGTTCAATGCCTTGGTGGGGACGGAGGTTATTTCCGCCACGACGGAGGCTGATCCGAAAGTGACACGCTACGGATATAACAAATACACTAATTCCGTGTTGACAGAGTTGGATTACGTGACGAAACGGAATAATATTTTCGGGGTATCCGAGTATATGCCTTTCGAGAAATTGGGAAGTCTGTCAACATTGGAGGATCGCTTTTTCTCGGTGTATGCGAATGCATCATACACTTATGACGATCGTTATTCGGTGACTGCCAGTTTCCGTACGGATGCGTCCAATTTTCAAGCGGAAGACGTGCGTGATAAATTCTCCCCGTTTTGGTCGATGGGAGCTAGTTGGTTGATTTCGAACGAGCGTTTCATGCAAGAGGTCTCTTGGGTGGATCAGTTGAAGTTGCGGGTATCATATGGTATTGCGGGTGTGGCAGCCGGTAAACAGGGAACGTCCAGTGTGACGACGGTGGCTGTATATCCGGGTAGCTTGGTTTATTCTGGTAACGAGGCTTTTAATACGATCGCTGCACGCGGAAACAACACGTTGACATGGGAAAAGTCGAGGACGCTGAATATCGGGGCGGACGTGGCGTTTTTCGGGCATAAGTTGAGCGGTAGCATAGAGTTTTATAACAAGTTTTCGTACGATGTACTGGCGAACACGACGGTGCCGGTGATTTCACAGGGGGAGACATCCATGTTGTTGAATAATGCAGAGATATTGAATAGGGGAATCGAGTTTACCATCGGTTCGGATCTTCCGGTAGCGGGAAATCTGATTTGGAGCGGTATGTTGAATTATTCCTATAATCACAATGAGTTGAAAAAATTCGGTTACACGGGGCCTTATATGCCGGTGGGACCTGCATACGTGGTAGGACACCCGATCGGTTCTGTGGGAGTGCTGAAAGCGGTGGGGTACACGCCGGAAGGTTACGTGTTGTTGGAAGGGAAAGACGGTACACAAGAGATCATTATGGATTATAATTCTTCGCATTCGATGGATTACGTGATACCTCGGGAAGGAGAGTCGTTTAATGATAGTAATTGGGCTTATTATTTGGGAACGTTGGCCCCGACGAGTTCATTAAGTTTTAGTAACCAGTTTAGCTGGAAAGGATTGACACTCTCTTTCATGATCACGGGGCAGTTTGGTTATTATGTCAATACGACTTCTTCTGACAGTTTTTCACCTGCTAGTAGAAACTCGGCGGCCTATTCTAAACGCTTGGACAAGGCTTTGGAGGTATATGATGAAGGATATGCCAATCAGACGTCTTATTCCGAGTTGCCGCTTTACACGGATAGTAATGTGGATGCATTCCGGAGTGGAGAGACATATTGGGCCACGATAGGGGCAGCGATGTATTTTAAGAGCGGTTTCGTGAAAGGTGATCATATTCGCTTGAATGAAGTGTTCTTGGGATATGATCTACCGGAAAACCTGTTAGCAAAACAAGGGGTGTTCAGTCGGGTGAATATTTACGCGCAAGCAAGTAATTTGGGGCTAATTTGGAGTGCTAACGGGAAGATGGATCCCGATTATCCTCTTGGAAGTTTGAAACCAATGCCCGTGTTCACGTTTGGGTTGCGACTCGGTTTTAAGAGTTGGTAGAATGATTATGAATGGATAAAACAATAAGAAATATGAAAAAGATATATGCAATTATCACCTTGTTGGGAACCATGATATTGGGGGCGTGTAATGACTTTTTGGATGAGACAACGGACAAGTCGGGTAGCGCTTACATTTATCACATGGATCAGCTTTACGGGCTGATGGGAAGTATTGATCTTTATTTGTTTAACAATATAGATTCGGATACGGGGGAAGGATCTTCTTCCGGGGCTTACTTGACGGAAGCGCTACCGCTGTCAGATGCGGTGGAGTTGTCTCCGGAGTTTTACGTGTACGGATTGTTGTCGGGAGAGCCTACGACTTACGAGGCGTATTGTTGGCAAGGGGAGACGTTGATGACGTCGGACTGGATGATATGGACTTGGACTCCGGTTTGGGAACGGATTTATCGTTTCAATACGGTGCTGGAATATTTGGATGAGGTCGTGCAGACGACAGCGGCTGTACACGATCAAGTGGAGGGAGAGGCCCGTTTCGGTAGGGCGTATTACCACTTTATGTTGTTGACGCAATATTGTTTGTGGGATGAAGACAAGCCGGGGATCGGTTATCGGGATAATGCCAAGGCGGGAGAGATTCCGGGACGGGAGACTGTCGGTTACACGTTGGAGCATATTTACGAGGATTTAAGGTTGGCGGAAGAAGCATTGACGAGAGCAGGACGTACGACGTTTGATCAGACGCGTAATTTCCGTCCGACAGTACCGACCGTGCAAGCATTCCGGGCGCGGGTTGCTTTATATCGGGGGGATTACGAGTTGGCGTTGGCGAATGCGACCGAAGCATTGAAAGCCCATCATGTTCTAGTGGATTTCAAGAACGAACCGGAGTACGAGTTGGAAGAGTGGAGTTGGATTAGCGTGTTAGATGAAGAGGGTGAACCGGTGGATGAGATTGTTATAAGTTCTATGTTTGAGTTGGACGATATGGATGTGGAGGCGGTAGCCAAGTATGAAGAGTTGTACTTACCCAACGTGTCTTGGGAAGGGCTAGGGGGAACTTGTCCGATATCAAAGTCTTTTTATGAACTTTGGGATCGGGAGAATGATGCCCGCTGGATTTATTTCTATAGTTCTTGTACGCCTCTTTTGATGGCTTATGCTAATCTTGTCGAATTGGATCCAGAGACATGGACCGAATATATCACTCATGAAAATTGGCAACGTTTGAAACCTTGGAATTTGTATAGCTATTCACGTTTTGCCGGTAACTCGCTTATCGGGATGACCACGGCCGAGATGTATCTGATCAAGGCTGAGTGCGAGGCTCGAAGTGGCAATACAGGTGAGGCGGCCGAGACGTTGCGAACGTTGAGATACACTCGTTTCATGGACGAGGCGTCTGCCGAGGCCGGGGTTACAGGTAGCGTGCAGAACGTGCTGGATGAGCGGTTACGGGAGATGGGTGCATTCTGGAGATTCTTTGATGTTAAACGTCTGAACGGGGCGGAAGATGCCGGTATTTATGTACGTCGTGAAATTTTGACAAACCCTGTTGATTTGAACACGCGTACCGTATTGGAAATTGCCCCGGATGATCCTCGTTGGGCATTACCGTTCTATACCTTTGAAGCGGAGATGATGGGGTGGGAACAGAATGCCGGTTGGGAATAATGTATAGAATGATAAGTTGTATAAAATTGAAAAAGAGGGTGGATAAGTAATTGAAGACGTGGAATATAGAAGTGTAATTAATTTAAAATAGGATAAAAATGAAAAGCTTTTTAATATTATTGGTGATCAGCGTGTTGTTCTCTTGTGGTAGTCAGGCGGGATACGTGTTGAAAGGGGAGTTTAAGGGAGCGGGTAACGGGCGTGCCGTGTTATTGATGAGTAGTGAAGGTCAGCGGGTGATCAGCGATACGGTGGAAATGAAGGGAGGAAAGTTCGTGTTTGAGGGAGAAGTGCCGGATGCCGGATGGGCAACCGTGGTGGTGGAACCGGAGGGGAAGGAGGGCGTTCGAATGATGTTGGCATTGGAAAATAGCCGGATCGAAATGCGAGGTGATTGGAATAATTTAGGAATGGATGAAAACGAGGAGCTGGCTGTCCTTGGGATGCAAATTATCGGTTCGAAGAATCAAGACGTGTACGAACAAGTGGAGGGGCAGTATAAAGCGGTAAAAGAATTGCCGGAGTTTACAAAATTTGCAGAGATACTAGAAAAGGTGCTGGAAACTCCGGAAATATTGGAAGATACTACTTTTTATTGGGAGTATAAGAAAGGGTATGATGTATGGATTGCACGTGTAAAGAAAGAACAGTTGAAAATAATGGCAGCTAATCCGTCCGTGGAAATGGTGGCTTATGAATTGGGTTATATGAAGGATAATATGACGTTGGAGCAACTGGAGCAGGTTTTCGGGCAGTTCGACGTGAAAGTGCAGCAGAGCAAATGGGGAAAAGCGATTCGGGAAAGTATCGAGTTGCGGCAACGGATTGAACCGGGACGCTTGGCTCCGGAGTTTACACTAGCCCGGCGTGATAGTTCTTTGGTGAGCCTTGCTGATTACCGGGGTAAAGTGGTGGTGCTTGATTTTTGGGCAAGTTGGTGCAGGCCGTGTCGGGCGTCTTTTCCTTGGGTGCGGGAATTTTATGAAGAGTATCGCGAGAAAGGGGTCGAGATTATTGGAGTGAGTATTGATGAGAATAAGGCCTCATGGGAGAAAGCATTGGATGAGGAGAGGTTGCCGTGGCCGCAGGTGATAGATGAAATCGAGAAGGGGAGGTCTCGTGTGGGAGGTTTGTACCACGTGTTGGCCGTGCCGATGTTCGTGGTCGTGGATAAAGAGGGAAAGATCGTGGTGCGAGCCCACATGGAGAAAAAGGAGCTGTCGGCAGTAGTGGAGAAAGTCTTGGGAAAGTAACAACAAGTTAATAATATCGCAGGCATGCATATCGCTAAATTATAAACGGCTTCTCGAAACGATGCATGCTTGCGTTTTAGGCGTTGGTTTGGGAAAAAAAGCATATAAAGCGTTGATGCCAAAGGGGGAAGGCTAGCCAGGGAGGTTGTTGAAGGAAATGCTGAAATAAAGGTGAGTGCAAAATAAACAGCGGTAAATTTCACCACGGTGAAATTTACCGTATACCTTTTATCTTCTTTCCTTTCGATTCGTTGTGAAAGCGGTCAACAGCCGTGATCACGTAACGGCATTTGAATTTTTTGTTCGGGATGTAACATTCCGTGTAGCGGGTGACAGCGACGATGTGAGCCGGGTCGTTCAGGTTGATTTTCTGGCCGGGGAAGAAACGGTAGATGACGAAATACTGGGGATTACGGGGATCTTCCCGGTCTCCGCGGGCGAACCATTTCACCGTGTAGCCTTTTTCCGAGCGTTCGGCTCGGGGAGAGGCTATTTTCTTGGGACGGCCGTTGTGCATGTGGGTATAGGCTGGGATTAATGCGGGGCTACGGTGGTAATGTTCCCGGAGGCTATCGGTAATCCCACCGTTATTCCAAAGAATCTCGTTCGCGGGCCAGAAACAATTGCCTTTCACGTGACGTAAGGAACGAGCGAGTTCCATCTTTTGGGTGAGATCATTGGCTTTCATCGTGCGGGCAACGTCCTGCCCGATGTATAGGTGAACATCATGAGCATTTTTGTCCCACCATTCAGCCAGCGTGATATAGTCTGCGGCCGGGTGGCCGATTTCCCAGTATATTTGGGGTATGTTGTAATCAATCCATTTCTTTTTGACCCATAAGGTTACGTCGGCATACAGGTTGTCATAGTTCTGCAACCCGTTGGTGTTGCTACCGCTACCGTCGGGAGTACTTTTTTTGTTTCGGTAGATACCGAAAGGACTGATCCCAAAGCGTACCCATTCTTTGGTTGTCACGATGGTGTGTTTCAGCTCGCGGATGAGTTTATTGACATTCTCCCGGCGCCACTCGTCCCGTTCTTCGGGTTTGTAGCCTTTCCCGTAGGTGCGGAAACTGTTGTCGTCCGGAAAAGGCATCCCGTTCACGGGATAGGGATAGAAGTAATCGTCCATGTGAATGGCGTCCACGTCATAGCGGCTCACGATGTCTTCCACGATCCGGCAAATGTACTTCCGGCAAGCGGGTATGCCCGGATCGAAAAGTAACTGTTTGTTGTAGGTAACGAACCATTCGGGATGTTCGTGGTACACGTGGGTTTCTGCCAGCGTGGAGGTGCCGGAAGTCCCGGCGCGAAAAGGATTAAGCCAAGCATGAAATTCCATGTTACGGCGGTGACATTCCTTGATCAGGAAAGCCATGGGATCGAACAGGGGATCGGGGGCAACACCTTGCTTGCCCGTGCAAAAACGGCTCCAAGGTTCTATTTCCGACAAGTACCAGGCATCGGCTTCCGGGCGGACTTGGAAAATTATAGCGTTGATCCCACATTCTTGCAATTGGTTGAGTTTACGAATAAAATCGGCTTTCATCTCTTCCGGTGTCATTTTAGCATATTCGCTCTGGAAAACGGTTTGAATCCATGCCCCGCGAAATTCTCGCTTAGGGGACTTTTGTGCCGATAAGGTGGTTATACCTAAGATCAAAAATAGAATGAGTAACCGGATATGTTTCATGCGTGTTGATTTATGATGTCGCGAATATAGTTATTTGTCAGAATAAAAGAAAGGGAGACTATGATGTCTCCCCAAAGTGATGGATTTAGATGTACTATGGTGTGAATGGGATCCGGTCGATCCCTCGGCGGGATTAATCCAGTCGTTGGATTAATTGTTCCATTTGTGCTTTTATATGTAGTGTTTCTTCTGATTCTTTTTTAGGTTTCAGCGTGAGTATCTGACGGGCACATTCCAGTGTCTTGTCCCGCAGGCCCATTTCAAGGTACAATTGGGCCAGTAGGAAATTGGGATACACAAGGTTGGGAACCATGTGATGTGCTTTTTGAAAATACTGTTCTGCCAGTTGATATTCGCCCAGTGCTTGGTAGCTCTTGCCGATGCGATTATAAATCTGCGGGTCAGGGAGAATTTGTGCCACTCGTTGAAGGATGGCGATACTCTCTTCATGTTGCCCGGTTTGTGACAAGGCGTACCCGTATTCCATGAAAAAATAGGGGTGACGTAGCGTGTTTGTTAGCGGGGCGTATATTTTAGCTGCCGTGGCATATATTTTCATTTTATAGTAAAGACGTCCGTGGGCCCATTGTTTGTATGCTTTGAACATCGTGAACTGGGGGTAAACGATGGTGGTCGTGATCCCGATCAAAAGTAGAGAGGTCATGATCGGTATAACTTTGGGTATTCTTTTTCTTGCGGGCTGAATGTCTGAGGTCCCGAGAGCGATTAACAGTACCAACAAGATCGAGAGGGATAATGATTGAATAGGGGAATTGATGAATCCCGCGAGGATAAAAGCAATTAAGGCTCCCGTGATAGCCAGTTTCTCCGGGTGTTTATCCATGTTCCTGAATCCAGAGAACAGGACGGAAACGATGAGGCCGATAAACAATAATATCCCGATGATTCCCGTGCCGGTTGCCAGTTGAATGAAGTCGTTCACCGGGCAGTTGGGATTTCCGGCAAGGGCTACTTCCTGTTCGGTTGGTTCTCCTTGTTCAAAATAGATTGTTTGGGCATCCCCGAATGCTTTCCGGAAATTGCCGATCCCGACACCAATGATCGGTTTTTCCTTCAGCACTTGCAGGGATATTTTCCAGGTTAACAGATGTTCGTTTATTTCATCCTTCCGTAATCGATAAAAACCGGTGGTAAGCAAGCCTATCACGAGTAAGAGAGTGATCCCGGATATGGCAGTTCTTTTGTGACTTCGGAGTATAGAGGCCTTTATAAAGGAGTGAAGGTCCAGTTTAAAGTACAGGACAAATAGCCCGCTACATCCCGCGATAAACCATGCGGATGGGATTCCCGTAAACGGTAGTATGGATAGAATCCCGATTAGCCCGAGGGCAGAAAGAAGGAATAAAAGAATGTCGTCAACAATTTCCAATCTCACATGTTCTTCATCGGCTTCGGTAAGGAGACGAGAGTAACCGTATTTTAATTTCTGGAATAACGTGATGGTCCAATAGAGAGCTATGGGTAGAGTGATGGCCAGAAACATGGCATAGGAGTTCGTGTGGGGTAGCGAGCCTGAGAGCGTGAAGTCTTTTTGCATATCGGGGATATAGGCGTACAACTGGCAATATCCCCAGATTACCTCCAGTAGTGCAAAAGCGATCAGCACGAATTGGAATATCTTGGTGGCTTTTTTATAGTGGTGGAAAAAGGTGTCGAAGAAGAAAAAGGAAATGATTACTAGCAAAAATATTTTTGCGTTCATCATTTCCATGTTAGAGTAGCGGGATATGTCAATAATCACTACAGTCAAAATCCCTATCATTATTGACTTGGTTATGTCGATACTCGCGACCGACATAGAGTAAAAAGCAAGACCGAATGTTATAACTCCCGTGAGTAATAACGTGGAGTAGAACCAGAAATATTTGGCAAGCGTTAGCCCGTTCATTCTGTCAGGATCAATTACCAGTATGGTCATAACCAGTAATATGAATCCGGTGAAAGCGATCGGGTATGCTATGTCTCGTGTTTCTCTTGCCATGGTTTAATCTAACGATTCAATTCTCCGTGGTATTATTTGCCGTTTCCGGGTAAAGGTCCTTGGAAGGAGACCTATCTGAGACATCATTCCAAGGCCTGGTCTCACGCGGAAATTAATCCAATGTATATTTGATTAACACTGAATTCGGGTTGTTTGTCAAACCGTAAATTGCATTCTCTTCTTTGTTGAAAGAAATAGAGGTGAACGGATTTCTTAATAAATAAGTGTGGACGTGATTGCCCTCCCAGTCGAACACAACAATCCGTTCACCGTATACTATCTGGTCTTTATATTTGCGGTAACTTCTACCGGAATACAAGGCGTATATGTACTCGTCAGTAACTTCAATATCACAGAACCCGAAGAGATTGTCTGTGGAATAGGCAACGGGCGTTCTCCGCATGTTTTTAACTGTGGCTTTCGGAGAATAAAGATTCAGCTCGGCAACGCGAGTGATATTGGTGCAAGGTATGAGAGAGCAGAAATCGATGATGCCACTCTGCATATTCGCACAGACAAATTTTGTTCCGTCGGGTTTTATCTTGATGATATTACTGGCAAATAAAGCACTTCTTAAAGTATCGTTTATGGTGCGATAACTCGGTATTTCCGGGTAACTTAAAAAGTATTCTTCGCTATTGTTGTTCATTAAACCGTATCTACCTTCGTCAAACATTCCGGTAGAGATAATTGTCGAGCCTGATTTTGCCACGCAAAGGTGTTTTTTATCCTTGGGCATATCAATAAATTTAGGTCCGAATTCAGGTTGTCCGAAGTGATTTAGATCGAATTCAACTAATCTGTCATTTCCAAAGTCATAGGCGGAAAGGATTCCTTTGTCGTCGAGGGTCATCGTGAGAATATAGAGTCCCCGATCCGCACCCATTCCCGTTGGCAGATAACTACCTAGTAACTTCCCGTTTTCTTGGTATATGGAGATTTTATTAAGTCCGTTTAGATCCAAAACGATAAGTAAGGAGTCTTTTTTGATGACTTTTGTCGGGTTGTAAATTCCAATTTTTTCCAAGTTAATCGTTTCACCCAGTTGATTCAAGGAGATAGCACGACTTGTACTGAATAATGGGTTATCTTCTTTTGGCACTTCATGTTTCTCGTCGGAACAACCGAAGGCGAGCAATAAAGCTATAATTATAAATGCTGTCTTTTTCATAGTGAATTGTTTATGGAAGGGATAAGCCTACATGAAAAACTGGATTACCATCTTTATCAAATGTCATACATATTCCACCCGGAGCCTTGCATGGATCGTCTCCTCCATCCTCGTTATTTCCAAATGCTTCGATATTTTGAATTTTTATATCTATATTCGTAGAATCTTTCCTTAGATTTACATTTAGCAATGTAAGAGCTAAGGTTATAGATATAAAGCATATTATTAATATTACTCTTTTCATTTGTTTTGGTATTTAATACAAGGCAAAAATAGGAGATGAAAATGATTTAAATTGTATCTAATTTGTACCTATTTTTTGTTAATTTATCTAAATGGTTTTGGAGTGCATTATGCGTATGAGAGAGAATATTTTTCAGTACTTTTGTGTGGATTTGTAAAATAGTACCTTATGAATAGAAAGATTCATGTTACTTGGGGTGTTTCGATATTTGCTATACTTTGCCTACTGATATTTCAAGGTTTCTGGCTAAATCGAGTTATTGAACTAAAGAAAATAGAATATTTGAATTTAGTTAATAGTACATTGTCTGGTGCAATAGAATCTGGTTTTGAGGAATATATTGTTCGTAATCAGTCTAAGTTAGAAGATCCTGTAATTGTAAGTGTAAATTCGGGTGAAAGCCTTGTAAAATTTGTCTCTAGAGGTGATACTACTACCTTAAATTATAAACAGGATTATGGTTACTTAAGTGTATTACGTAAAGTATGTTATGATTTAATAAAAGAACAATCTGAAGAAAATATTTTTATGTTGGATAGCGTATGTAAATCTATTTTTGTGAGTAAAGGGATTAAAGAAAAGTATGTTCTGGAACTTGTAAATACACAAACTGGTGATATTATTGCGTCAACGGATAATGGTTCTTCAAGAATAGAGAGACATCTCGTTTCCAACATGGTAGAATTAGGTTTGAAAAGTCATCATGGTGTGATTGTTTATTTTGATATGCCCTATAAAACGTTTTTTACACAAATGACGGGAGTGTTGATTAGTTCTTTCGTCTTGTTCGTGTTATTAATTGTGTGTTTTATTTACCAGATCAAAACGATTCTCGTTCAGTACCAAATATCCAAGATTCGGGAAGAATTTATGAGTAGTATGGTTCACGAGTTGAAGCTTCCGTTATCTGCCGTGCAAAATGCTTTTTCCGGGATTATTTCGTACGGAACTGAAAATTTGAAGGATGCACAGAGAATATTGTTAAATGCGGCACATAAACGGGTGGATCAATTGAATAATTTCGTGTATAAATTATTAATTGTTTGGAAACAAGGGTTTAAAATATCGTGGAATAGATTAAATTTGCGAGAAACTATTGATTCACTGGTTGCATTGTTTGATCCGATGTTAATGGGGAAGAATGTCTCTATCAAGGTTGACTATCAGTTGAGCGTTGATGTAATTGAAGCGGATGATATTCATTTCCCGAATGCCATAAGTAATTTGATAGAGAATGCTATCAAGTATTCGGGAGATCCGGCAAAAGTAGAGATCGAGTGTAAAGAGATGGACGGGATGGTAGTGATTGCCATTAAAGACAACGGGATTGGAATTCCGGAAAAGTTGAAAGAGAAGATCTTCGAACGGTATTACAGGATTCATCGCGGGCGTTCGACTGACGTGCATGGTTTCGGGATCGGGTTAAGCTACGTGAAACAGGTAATCGAGGCGCATGAAGGCGTGATTCGGGTGGAAAGCGAGGTCGGTGCTGGCACGACTTTCACCGTGATGATCCCTTTGGTGAAAGATGAGAATGATTAACAGTTGATAAACGGGAAAATGATTAAGATTTTGTATGCAGAGGATGATATTATGCAGGCAAGGACATGCATTGATTATTTAAAACGAGCCGGTTTTGAAGTGTTTCATGCTGTAGATGGAGTACAAGCCTTGTGGTTGTACCGGAAGGAAACTCCCGATTTAATTTTGATGGATGTAATTATGCCTAAGATGAACGGTTTTGAGGTCGTTAAAATTATTCGAGAGGAGGATTTTTCCGTACCTATTCTGTTTATCAGTTCTTTGACACATTCGCAACATGCTATTGACGGTTTCGATCTTGGTGCGAATGATTATATTCGTAAAGAAGTGCTTTTGGATGAAGTGGTTGCACGAGTGAACCGTTGCCTGAAGAGTATGGGAATGTTGAAAGTGGAAACTGATTTTGTGAAAATTTCTAATGATATCTCGTTTAACCCGATTCGTCGTTACTTGATTATAAAAGGGGAGACGAACCAGCTGACTCCTATGGAGGCAAGAGTGTTGAAAACCTTGTGTTTGAAGAAAAATCAATACGTGAGTAAGGATGAACTGGTCAAAGAAGGGTGGGGAAATGATTTTAAAGAGTCCTATCGTTACCTGGACAAGGTAATAGCCCGTTTAAGAAAATATTTACCCAAAGGAGGAGCCGTTGAGATCGTCACGTCATGGGGAAGGGGTTTCGGGCTGATGGTTAAGAAAGACTCTAATGAAAGTTAGTCTATCGATTCTCCATAGATGTAAGAGTTGGTAGGGAGTAAGTCATGAATAATGCAAAGTGACTTTAAATTTATTGTTTTTATATATTTTAACAAAAAATAGGTACAAATTTGCTACAAATTCTCCTAAAATTCTTGTATAAATTTAGACCCTGACTTTATAACGAGAAAGTGTGGAGTGTGTTTATAAAGATCAGCCGAGGAATATATTTTTTTAGAATTGTATTTTTTTAACTTCTGATTGCAATATGAAAACAATTCAAAAATTATTGAAACGGAAAAGGCGTGATCTGAAAAGTAAATCTTTTGCTGCTTTTTCTTTGCCGGAATTACTGGTGGTGTTGGTGATTATCGGCATTTTGGTGTTAATCGCGTTGCCCAACCTGATGCCTTTGATCTCGAAGGCCAAGAGTACGGAAGCGCAACAGCAACTCGTGTTTCTTCACACGTTGCAGAAGAGTCATTTTTACACGAATTCCCGTTATTCCACCTCGTTGAATGACTTGGATTTCGAGCAGGCCAAGTTGGTAACAGACGGGGGAAACGCGAATTACAAGATCGAAATTATCGAGGCGAACGAGAAAGGATTTCGGGCGAGAGCCACAGCCGTCGTTGATTTTGATGGCGACGGGGAGTATAACGTGTGGGAAATTAACCAAGACAAGGAGTTGAAGGAGATAACGAAGGACTAACCGAAAAAAGTATGGAATTGCTGGCTTTTGTCCCGCTGGCCTTTATGATCTGTTCGGATTATAAAGAGCGGGTGATTCGCATATATCCATTATTGTTTTTCGGGATTTTGACCGTAACCGGTAGCGTGTGGCGATGGGGATGGGGGGAGTGTGTGGTACGTGTTGTGGGTGGTGTGGGGGTATTGGCATTTCTGACGGGAGGGGTATTACTTTATCTGTTACTGAAATACCGAAGAAGGATAAATCCGTTTCGAGAGTATATCGGGACGGGGGACGGGGTGTTTTTGCTTTGTCTGACCCCTTTTTTTCAATTGATGGAGTTCGTTTGGTTTTTGATTATTGCCTTTGCACTAACTTTAATAACTTGGATTTTAGGTTTGTATAAAAATGAGTCCAAGCGGGGAATCCCGTTGGTGTCAACGGTGGGAGTTTGTTACGCTTGTTATCTCGTGTATTGTTTTATCTGTTTTTGATCGTGTTATGAAAGAATTGACTGTTGCTACGGAGGCCTTGGAATTATTGACATCGAGAGAGGCCAGGGAATATCGTTTGATTCCTTTTGAGATAAAGGGTGATCAACTTGGGTGTTATGGCGAGCAAGGATATGATTATGAGAATATCGTGATGGAAGTAGAGGTTTTGACGGGAAAGCGTTTGAAGGTGGTGTTTTTGGCGGAAGAAGAGTTCTCTAGGTTGTTAGGGCGTCATTATCGTCAGGAATGTCAGGCACGAAACCGAGGGGCGGTATCGCTTACGGGAGGGAAAGGTTTTTTGCATGATTTAATTGAAGAGGCTTACCGGGAACATGCAAGTGATATTCACTTGGAGGCGTACGAGGATCGGTGTCGGGTGCGTTTCCGGATTGACGGTAAGTTGTTGGAACGACACGTGATCGAAAAGGGAAATTACGCGGCTTTGGTGAATCAAGTGAAGATACTGGCGAATCTGGATATATCGGAAAAGCGTTTACCGCAGGATGGGCGTATTCTGCATGATTCGGGAGGGAGCCGATTCGACGTGCGAGTGTCTTCCTTACCTACGATTCATGGAGAGAAGATCGTGATGCGGTTGTTAACCCGGCAAATAGAGTTGCTTGATTTGAAAAACCTGGGATTTAGTCCGGGACAATTGGAGGCTTATCTGTCAGCGATACGCCATCCGCACGGGTTGGTTTTGATTAGCGGTCCCACGGGATCGGGAAAGAGTACCACGCTGTATGCCACGCTCCGGTTGTTGAATGATGTCGTGAGTAATATACTGACGATCGAGGACCCGGTGGAATATACCTTGGAAGGGGTGAACCAGGTTCAATTGAAAGAGGAGGTCGGGTTGACTTTCACGAGTGCTTTGCGTACTTTCTTGCGGCAGGATCCGGATGTGATTATGCTGGGAGAGATCCGGGATGCCGATACGGCACAGATGGCGATACGCAGTTCTTTGACCGGGCATTTGATTTTCTCGACGATTCACACGAATAGTGCTTGGGGAAGTGTTTCTCGCTTGATAGATATGGGTGTACATCCTTATTTGATTTCCGATACGTTGATTTTATGTATGGCACAACGTCTGGTGCGCTTGCTTTGCCCGGAGTGTAAAAGAGAGAGAGAACCGGATGAACATGCGAAGAGATTACTGGGAGAGGATTCACAACCGGGTAAATTATACCGGGCTGTGGGGTGCGAATATTGTTATTACACGGGATATAGTGGGCGTAAAGCTATTTATGAAGTGATCCCGATAGACGATGAGTTAGCCGGGGCAATCCGGACGGCCGAGAATGAGGTGGGGCATTTGCTGGAAGAACGTCATATACAGACATTACAACAATCGGCGATCGGGTTGTTGAAAGCGGGAAAGACGTCGTTGGAGGAAGTGTTACCGTTTATAAGTTAAAAGCTAAAAACTAAAAGTTGTATGATAAAGATGATGATGAATATAAGGATCTTTGGGATGGCGTGTATACTCTTGTTTTGTTGTTTTGTCGTGAGGGGACAGGCGGGAGAACCCAAGGTGTGTCTTGATTCTGTTCGTGTGAGGTTAGAGCGGGCGGCACGTTTGGATAGCACGTATTTCTCGGAAATAGATTTGTCGGTAGGACATTTGTCTATCGGGGAATTGTTTCGAAATATTGCCCGGGTACACGGGGTTAATTTGTGCGTGAAGGTAGATGAGGGGCGTATGGTGACTTGTAATTTTAACCGGGCGAGATTAGTTGATTTGTTATATTTCCTGTGCCGGGAGTATAATTTGGAATTGGATGTCGTGGGGAATATAATTTCTTTAAGCGAGCCAATTCCTTTGGTTGCGATTCCCCGTGAGCCTAAGGTCGAGACGGATAGTACGAAAAAAAGGTTGTATTACGATTTGCTGGATGACGAGTTGGTGGCGGTCATGAAACGGGTGACCGCATTGACCGGGGAGCATGTGGTGATACCCAAATCGTTGTACGGGAACCGGGTTTCCGGCTATTCTGCCGGATTGCCGGTGCGTGAGGCGATACGAACGCTGGCCTCGGTGAACGGGTTGGAGATTGAGCGGGATAAAAATGGCGTGTGGAGGTTTGAGGCTCCACTTCCCCCGGTGGGAGGAAATCCGGCATTGTCATCTTCTTATGTCAAAAGGAGAAATTTCACGCCGGATCAAGTGAACGTGGATAGCACAGGAAGGGTGAGCGTATCTTTGAATCGGGGAAATATTCATGACGTGGTGCTGGAAATATTCGAGCGTCTGGGAATGAGCCGCCTCTTTCTTACCTCTCTGGATCAACAGACCTCGGTGTTCGTGAAGGACGTGGACGTGCCGACATTGTTGAATGTTTTGTTCGCGGGGACGCCTTTCACGTATCAGGTGGAAGGAGGTATATATATTTTCGGCTCAACGACGAAAGATAAGACTCTTGTTACCACACGGGTTGTTCCTTTGCGTTACCGGACGGTGGATAAGGTGGTTGAATTAATTCCCACGGCCTTGAAATCTGCCGGGACACAAGTTCAGATGTTTGCTGAACAGAACAGTATTATTGTTAGCGGTACGAGTCGGCAGGTTGAGCTGGTGGAGCGTTTTCTGGAGTCGATAGATCAAAGCGTCCCGCTCGTGACGATCGAGGTGTTGATCGTTGATAGCAAAAAAAGCGTGCTTCACGAGGTAGGTATCGAGGCCGGTATCGGGAAAGAAGGACCCGCTACAACGGCCGGGACGTTGAGTCCGGGAGTGGAAATGTCTTTGTCTGCGACTTCAATCAACAGGTTGATTAATAGTTTTAATGGTTTCGGGTCGATCAATCTGGGGAAGGTAACACCTAATTTTTACATGAGTTTGCAAGCGTTGGAAGCGACTGGGAATATAGAATTACGTTCGACCCCGAAGTTATCAACGTTGAACGGGCATAGTGCCACGTTGAAAAGTGGGGAAACAAAATATTACAAGGAGGTACAGACTAATTATTACGGGTCGCAAACACCTGTTCCCTCGGAATCCTACACATGGAAACCGGTAGAGGCTAATCTGAAACTCGATATTACTCCTTTTGTGAGTAGGGATGGGAAGATCACGCTTCAAGTGAAAATCGAGCAGAGTCAATTCACTGAACGGGAAGGGAAAATAGACGAAGAAGCTCCTCCGGGAGCGGTTACCCGTAGTTTTGAGTCGCAGGTGATGGTGCGTGACGGGGAGATGGTTTTGTTGGGAGGTATTGATAATAATACACGGGAGAAGTCATCCAGCGGAATTCCTTTTATTGCTCGGATACCGGTGTTAAAGTGGTTGTTCGGGAAGACAAAGAATAACAAAATCGATCAGAAATTGAACGTGTTTATAAAGCCAAGCGTGATTTATTGAATTAGAAGTCAAATGAACAGGATAGGAAGATTGGAAAAAATGTTAGACCGGATTACGGTGATCTTTGCTTTTTTGCAACAAGACGGGGTAATAAAGCTGGATGTTCTCCGACTTGTTCGGGGGAAACATGGTGTGCAGGTAGAGGAGGACGTGCGAGAGGTGATTGCGGGGGATATAGGGGAGATGAAGTTGAAAGAACCGACGTTGTTATTGGTGGCCGGGCACGGAATTATTCGTAAAGTTTTTCACGAAGGGGATGAGGACGGGATAAGAAGAGTGACAGAAAATGAGAATATAATATGGGAACGTTTTGACCGGGACGACGGGGAATGTGTGCTCTGTTTTACCCGACGGGATAAAATTGAATCCTTGGAAGAAGAACTGCATGGATACCAAGTTCCCGTGATAGAGACTTGTTTACAGGGAGTCCGGTCCGGGGAGGAGGGGTTACCCATGAATCAAGAGTGGGTTCGAGGAACAGCAATCGGGTTGGCTGAAAGGTTTTATGACCGGGGGATAACGTGGAATGATTTGTTGAAAGGAGGGAAACGGGGAGATTCGTTAGCAGCGTTGATTGCGGGAAAAATCAAACTGATCGCTTTGCTTTGTTTGTTGGGATTGCTGGTCGTGAATTATTTGTGGAATACCTCTGTCCGGGAGAAATGTGCGAGCCTGCAGTTGGAAATTGTTTCTTTGGAACGGGATGTCTCGAACCGGGAAGAATTATCGAGGGAAATGGAACGAGTGGTTCGGGAATTTGAGGGAAGCGGGACGGGGCGTATGAGTGTCGTGCTGGATCGTGTAGCTGCTCTTATTCCCCCGGAGGTGAATCTGGATATGCTGGTCGTGAATCCGTTGTTGAAAGGATTGGAAGAGGGAAAGTCTGTCGTGACGAGGGATGGGTGTATCGAGTTGTCTGGGGTGACGGCTGATCCGGAGCAAGTTACTTCGTTCACGGGTAGATTGTCGTCAAGTGCTTTTGCTCGGCAAGTGAAATTGGTCTCTTTGGACAGGAACCGGGAGACGGGGTTGTTTAACTTTAAAATATGGATCAGGTTATGAAAGAGTGGAAACAGCATAAGGGATTTTTACAACTGGTCGGGTTGATAGTTATCGTACCGTTAGTGGCTTGGGTGTTCGGATTCCGGCAAACCGTGAAACTTTGGAGAGAGAGTAATGACCGTCAGGAAATGGTCGGTCGTTTATCGGAAAGTTGTTCCGGGGTGGGAAACGAGTTGCCGGGGAGCGTGTCCGGAAAACAGATTCTGAATAACGGGGTGTTGCTCGGGCAACTGGAACGACCGATTCGGAATAACGAGGTGAAGATGGTGAAATACACGCCTTATCTTACAAGGGAAGAGGGGAAATTGCAGGTACACACGGGGGAACTCGTGCTTTCCGGGAGTTTTATTTCCCTGTTGAAGGTGATGCATTACATGGAAAAGGAAGGGCATCCGGGGAAAATCGTTTCTGCCGGTTTCCGTTTGTTTGATGATCGGGCCAAAAAGGAACGACAGTTAAGAATGACACTGGTTGTTCAACAATTAACGATGGAAAATTAAATATATCATGATATGAAAGTAGCAAAAATTATCACGGGAATGTCTTTATTGATTTTGTTTTTGGTCATGGGGTGCAGGGATGTGTTCGAGAAAGATATATCGGAAAAAGAGGTGGAGCTTATTGCCCCGGCGGATAGCGTGGAAACGACTCATGCCACGTTGACTTTCGTGTGGGAGGAACGGGATGGTGCAACGGGCTATCGCTTGGTGGTTGTGTCGCCTTCTTTTGATAGAATTGAGTTGTACGTGCTTGACACGTTAGTAGAGGGGAATCAGTACACGTATACTTTGGAACCGGGGAGATACGAGTGGGGTGTGAGGCCGGAGAACTCGGCATACGAGGGAATTTATCGATGGAGGGTGTTAACCGTACTTGAGAATGCGGAAGAACTACAGCCGGAGGAACAGCCATGAAAACGTTGAAAAGTAAAAAATCGATACCCTTGTTGCTTGTCGTGGTTGTTGTTGTGTGGGGATTGATCATCTACCGGGTGGTAGTGTATAGTAGTGGAGGAAAGGTTATGCCTAAGATAGCGGGAGAAAGATATGTGATCGAGAACAAGGAAATCGACACGTTGTTTTTGAATTACCGGGATCCGTTTTTGGGAACGGTTCCCCGGATCGTGAGACAATCGCCTCCCCGGGTGCGGGCAAAAGTTACCTTGGAAGAACCGGATTCTCCTCCCGGATTTCAATTCGCCGGGAGAATACGAAAGGGGAAACAGGATTATTGGTTGATGAAGTCGGGAGGCGACACGCGGCTGGTTCCCGTGAAAGAAAAAAGCGTTGACGGGTACCGGGTGGAACGTGTCTACCGGGATTCCGTTTGTTTGCGAAAAGGAAAGAGAGTATACACGCTTAAAATAGAGTGATCATGATCAAATTTTTCAAACATGATCTTTCGGCCTCGGTATTGGCTACCGTATTGGTGGTGAGCACGCTCCTGTTGGTGGGGGTGTTGATGGTGATTGAACTGTGGAATTTTGATCTCGTGAGGTATAATATTTATCATCAAGGAGAACAAGCCCGGGCAAACGTGGAATCCGGGTTCCTGCTTTACTCGCTGGATAGTACCTTGTCTTACCGGTGGGAAGGAGATAGTTCCGTGTTGTTGTTCGGACAACGGGAAGAGTCGAGGGTGTATTATTCACGGCAACGTTGGGGAATGTATGAAGTCGTGGAAGTGGAAAACGAGAGACATCGTTCTGTCCGTCTTTTGGGTAAAAAGGCCGAGAGTTTCTGGCGAGCAACGTTATACGTGCCGGAAAATAACCGGGCGTTTTCGGTGACGGGAAGGACTTTCGTGGAAGGTGATGTTTATCTTCCTCTGAACGGGATTTCTTACACGCAATTACGGTCGGAATTCTTCAAAGGGAGGGCGTTAGATAAAAAACAAATAAAAACGAGCGAGGACCAGTTTCCACCATTGGATGAGGAGTCGCTGGATGTGGTTAGCGGGTTGTTGGATTATGCCGGGGAGAGAGAATGGTTGGCAAATGGCTCCGTGTTGCAACGAGGATTCCGGGAACCGGTTGTTTGCGTGGAAGTGGGGGAATATCTTTCCGGAGTGCGGGTGAGCGGCCCGGTGATTCTTTATGCCTCGTCGATGTTATTCGTGGAGGAGGATAATAGTTTGGAAAACGTGATTATTGTCGGGGATCAGGTTGAGTTTGCCGATGGTTTCTCGGGATGTGTTCAAGTGTTTGCTAGAGATACCATTCTTTTAGGAAATCGGGTGTGTTTGAAAGCCGGGTCGGGGCTTTATGTCCGGCAAGAGGGAGAAAAGGGATTTATCCGGCTGGGGGAGGATTGCGAGGTAAACGGGTACGTGATTGCGGGAGCCAAAGTAAGCGAGGGGGAACGGAAACAGCTTTTGTACTATCAACCGGAGTCTTCCCGGATACGGGGATTGCTGTACGTGGACGGTATAGCGGAGGTTCACGGGTTCGTGACGGGTAGCTTGTATGCCCGGGAGTGTTATTATTTTGCCCCGGAGGGATATTACTCGGGGATATTGTATAACGCCGTGTTACCGGGTAACCCGGGGATGGCTTATCCTTTGTGGATGCGAGGACCTTATGAAAGGAGGGAAGTGAAATGGCTGGATTGAACCGAGAGTTGCAAGCTTCGTCATTGTTGGAATGTATCGTGGCGGCCGTGATCTTGCTGGCGAGTTTCATGATCACGATGGAGACCTTAACCCGGGTTACCCTGACGGGAGATGATCCCGCAGAAAATGTTTCAATGGAATTGGCGGCTCGGCAATGTCGTCGGGAATACGGGGACAGGCTTTGTCTTTCGGGAAAATACACGAAAGAATATGATTGGGGGACAGTAGAGATCGTGATTGCAGATTACTCGTTCGGACTCCGACAGTTAACCGTAACGGCTTTACCTGCACGGGGGAGAAAGTTGATGAAGTATGATTACCTGATAAAAGTAGAACCATGAAAAGGAGATTTTCATACACGTTTGCCGCTTCCACGTTGGTCGAGATGTTGATCGTGATCATCGTGTCGGGCATCTTGTTTATCGCCTTGTTTGACGGGGTGGATCTCGTTAGGCGTTACACGAACCGTTTGAACAAGGCGCTTGCTGCCGGGAATTCATTATTGGATAGTTACCAGCAACTGGATCACCTTTTCCTGTCTTGTGACAGCGTGACCGCGAGTACTGGGATTTTCTGTTTTTACAAGGGTGGGGAGCGTTTGGCTCTCGTGGAGCACCGGGATTCTTTGCTGGTTTGTACCCGATCAATCGGCGTGGACACGTTGTTCCGGGGAGTGGAAGAAATCCGGGTTGTACCCGTGTGGGATGTTTATGCGTTAGTGGATAGTCTTGGGGTGCGTTTTCGAACTCGGGGAAAATCTTGCTATTTCGAGTTCGGAAGGGCTCGGAGCCCCGAAGATGAGCGGAGGCACGAGGTGTTGGAAATCGAGAATCAATTTAAAAAGGAAGAATATGATGACATGGAATAATGAGACGAGAGATATTAAAGACGGGAAAAAAGAGTCTCTTTTCTCCGAATTACACTCGTTACTTTCATCGGGACTCGATTTCGGACGTTCGTTTCGTCTGTTGATCGAGGGGGAAAACGACAAGCGATTGAAACATTTGCTGGAAAGTCTTTACGCATCGGTTGTCAAGGGGCAAACCTTGTGGGAGAGTTTTGCTGCCAGCAAACGATTCACGGCGTTAGATTACGGGGTTTTGCGGATTGGAGAAGAGACGGGACGTGTTGACGAATCGTTGCGTTTCCTGGCCGATTATTATCACAAACGGGTGGAACAGCGTCGCCTGGTGACGGGAGCTATCAGTTATCCCTTGATTATTCTGGTAACGGCAATCGTGGTACTCGTGTTCATGATCACGGTAATCGTGCCCATGTTCGAACAGGTGTATGCCCGTATGGGTGGGGAACTTCCGGGTATCACCCGTTGGATTATCGGTTTCTCGAAGAATTTCCCGACTTATTTGCTGATCGGGATATTCGTGATTATCGTTCTGGTGGGATACTTTGGGTTGAATGGAAAATCGGATTCTACCCGCTCTTTTTTGTCTCGTCTGGTATTGAAGATGCCTTTCGTGGGAGAGTTGATACGGAAAAATTATCAGGCACGTTTCTGTAAGTTACTCTACTTGTTGTGTAGTTCCGAAGTTCCTCTATTGCAAGGAATCGGAATGTTGAAGGATATTATTACTTTTTACCCGTATCAACGCTCTTTTGATGTTATTTGCGAGGGATTGAAAAGAGGCGAATTCTTTGCGGATAAATTGGGCGAATTTCCGCGCATCTATGATCGTAAACTCTACACGCTGGTCCGGGTGGGGGAAGAGACCAACCGGCTAGAAGATATGCTGCAAAAACAAGGGGAGGATCTCACCCGGGAACTGGAACATAAACTGAAACAACTGGGAAATCTGCTGGAACCCGTCCTTATCATGGGGGTAGGCGGGCTTGTCGCGATAGTTTTAATATCGATGTACTTGCCGATGTTCAGGCTTGGAGGTGTCATTGGCTGACGGTAATTAGTGTTAAACTTTAAAATGAAATGCCTATGGGGAAGGTAGAAGGTATTTAATAAGGGGAAAATGATTGTTTATAACCATGAAGTCTAATTACTAATGACAAATAATTATGAAACATAGAATATTGTTGTTGTTATCCTGTATCTTTTTCTTACAGGGAATGTTAAAAGCTCAGGATTTAGAGCCGGGGCAGCAGGCTCGGGGATACTTGGATTCCAAAAATATGATGGTGGATTATGTTACCGGCATATTTCACTACAAAATCCCGTTATTTACTCTCGGATCAGGAGATTTCCACTTACCTATTAGCTTGAATTATTCGGCCAAGGGGGTGAGGCAAGAGGATGTACGTGGATTAGTCGGTTATAACTGGTTACTAAATACGGGAGGTGTGGTTACTCGAACGATACGCGGAGGAATTGCCGATGAAACTTCATTTTACGGGTTCTTGTGGGCGGAACGGGGTCTTAATACAATCCCGTTGGTAGATGATACCAAGCGGGTGAACAAGCGCGAGCGTGATGGCGAGTGTGATATTTTTACCGCGGTTTTTAACGGGCAGTCCGTGAATTTCATTATTAAAATGGACGATAGTGCCCGGATATACGCGGAACCTCTTGAGCAAACCAATGTTAGAATCGAATGCGAGTCTTCTTATGGTCGTGAGATTAACGGTTGGATCATCACGGACGAAAGCGGGAATCGATTTATCTATAGGCAAAAAGAGTGGTCCGTTAATATTATCAAGGAGGATGCGATCAGTTTTAACGGTATCCGTGATAAATCATATATTTCTTCTTGGTATTTGAACCGGATCGAACCCCGCAATAGGAAACCGATTGTTTTCACTTATATTGCGGAAGTTCGAGAGAACGAGAAAGACCAGAAAGGAATTAATACAGTCCGGTTTTATTCCGGATATGAATCGAAATATACTTACGGGAGAAGCATGCGGGAGCGGGTGTTTGATTTTTCGAAGTACAAGAATAATTTTGACGTGGCTATTCGCGAAGCAAAAGATTGTTTGAATGGTTTTTCGCTGGAAATGCAATTGAATAATGATTTATATACTTATATCGGTAGCGGGCAATGGATACGTAACCCGAATTTCGAGGCGGGGGCCGCGGCAATTAATGCCAATTTTAGAATCATGGGACAATTGGCGAATTTTTCCAGTATAACCAATGCTTCTAACGGATTAATACAGACGTTAAACCGATTAATAGACATGTACGAGAACCAGCCCTCGCATAACGCTAGGATGGCTGCCTCATGGTTCCGCACGGCTAAAAGTTACGTGATACAAAGTTTGAACGAGGTGAATAATAACGTGACCACAAAAGAAACATCGGGGGGCACTGCGTTTAATGTTAAGTCTCCTGTTTTGCAGAGTATTATGTGTGACGGGACGTTGGTGGAGTTTGAATATAATTCCTTGTGGGGAGAAGCTCGTTTAAAACGAGTCAAGTTGACGGACGTGTTAAAACGAACGATTTCACAAGTGCTTTTGAACGTGGAGAATAATCTGAATTACCTAAGCTTTTTGGATAAAGAAGAGACAGAAATTAACCGGATTAAATTTGATTATTACGCGAGGCCTTCGGGAATTGCTATAATCCCTGATGTCTGGGGGTATTTAAGGGAGAGGCACGGAGATGATGACGACGGGTATTATTTCCCTTTTCCGGATGTTGAATATTCTAAAACGGGTTCTCTAAAAACGATAACGGTTCCCAACGGGGGAAAAGTGACAGTTGATTACGAACCCAACAGTTTCAGGTATGAACATGATTTCGGGGGTATCCGGGTGAAATCTTTACTCGTGGAAGATATCAAAAGCGAGACTCGTGATACCGTGTATTACCGTTATCCTGTGCGTGGTGTTCCCGTTTTCACGGATTGTTCAAACACGGAAATTATCTGGTATAGCGGCTTTTCGGATCAAGTCAAGCTTTCCAGGGTGAAATACCAGAATATGACTTTTATGAATACCGGTAATAACGGTCTTTTTTACCCGTATGTGCAAGAGATAACCCGGGGAAAGGGAACTAAAGCTTACTTGTTTAGTGTTGTTCCTCCCATGAATCCCAACTTCCCTCACGTTTTTTGGTTGACAGGTTTACCCTTGGCCGTGGCCACGTACGATAATAGTGGGAATCTCAAACAAATAGAGACCTGTAAATATTCGAGCGATTTGTCCGCAGGGGGAGCGGGACCTTTTTTCGTATCGGTGGACACGGCATTAAATTACAAGAAGTTGTTGCCACAAGTGAAAGCCTACGAGTATTATATGGACGAGGAATTTCTGGAGAGTTATTATCGTAATCAAGGAAGCATATTTTTGTATAATGATGGTAACGCTTATTATTCTCTCTCTCCTTATAATGAAACTTACTTGCCGAATATACAGCCTCGAACGAGCGTGAGGATACCTCGTCAGATCTATAATATAAAATATGGGGGAAAGACGTTGTTGAAAGAGCGGAATGTATACCGGTTTGAAACACACGTGACGGATAGTGCCACGATATCGGATTTTTCCAGGGCTACGGGAACTCCCTATCAAAAAATGGAGTTTTTCTACGATAATTTGAAAGGGTCCAGTTACCCGACCCGGGTGGTTCAAACTGATGCGAGGGGTGAAGCGTACTCGATGGTCACGAAACGGGTAACCGAGATGGAGGATGGTGCCAGTCCGGTGTTTGCGGAAATGAAGCGAAAGAATATATTAACCCCGGTGGTGAAGGAAATCCACTTGAAGGGTGACACGATACAGGTTGAAAAGGTTTCACTTTATGAATCCTTGGAAGTGGAAAATGTATTTTATAGCGGATTATCTCGGAAGTATGCTTTTTACCCGACATCGACCAAAACATTGTCCCAGTCTGCGCTTTCGTCTCTTGATGCGAGTTCGTTCACTCAAGGACAAGCCAATTACTTGCTGGAACAGACGATCGATTATGTGCAGGGTAACCGGTCGTATTTACCCGTGGGGGTGCAGAGTAACGCGGAGGATGAGGCTCTTTGTTATGATTTAAACTATGGACAGGTCATTCTTAAGGCGAAACACGCCACTTCACGGATGGTGGCAGCAGCGGATTTGAAAAAATACGGGGAGGAGTATTCACTTCGCAATAAAGTGAGTAGTATGCTGGGTGTTTACGGTCTTTCCTCGGAACTTTACGATGTTTGTCAAGGGATTGACCTCTCGCAACAAACGAGTGAATTCAGGCAGTATTACTGGAGCCCGGGTCACCGGATGATGCTGGATTTGATCGGAGGACTTGCCTCCAAGAAGTCAATGACGGCCGAAGAATATAATGTTTTGATTGATAGTATTCAAGCAAATGGAGGAAGACATCTGAACGATTTCTGCAATGAATATATGCAACTAACTCGAGAGCATCCGGAGTTAATGAATTTACCCGAATTACTTTATAACATGAATTACCTGGTGGGGCGAGGTATAATACGTGATCCGGACTTTTTCAAATACCGGGATTTGGTGGGGCAGGAAGAATATTTGAATTACACGGGAACTATAAAGATAACGGTAATTCCCGAGTCAAAGCGTTTGAGATTATTCGTGTTGAATAACGGAGCCGTTGGTTCCGTGTATTATAGTGTTGTTCATGTGGGAGGGAGTTCGCCGGGTAGCGTTCGTTTGACCAATACTGCCGAGTATTCTGTCCAGAGTTTCGAAATCGACTTGAGTCCGTACGAGAACGTGACATCCGTGACGGTTAGTAAGCCGTATCAGAACGTGCTGTACGTTGCGTTACTACCCGCGGATGTTTCTTTTGAGGCTATATCCTATAATTTAGACGGTACTGTTTTCTGTAAATTCGACCAGAACGGACACGTGGAGTTGAACGAGTACGATACGGCGGGAAGATTAATCCGGGTAGTGGACGAGCGTGGATACGTGGTGAGGGATTACCAATATAACGTGGTGAAATTGAATTGATAATCTAAAATCTGAAAAGATGAAACGAATAGAATTATTCATATGCATGCTGTTCCTGTCCTTGCTATCGATGGGACAAGCTTATCCTAGCCTGGATTTATCGGAGAATCCGGACACGATCAAGGTGGATGGTGCCAGTGGTTATTTCGAGTTGCGTTATCGTACTCAAACCGAGTTGGATAAACAGTTAGTGATTACACAACTAAATAGTTTTTTGGAACAGCAATCTTGGACATGGGTTAGGGTGATCGAGATGGTGCCGACCTCTTCTTTTACCGGGATTCTCGTGGTTCGGGTAGAGGAAAATACCACGGGAGAACCCAGGTGGTGCGTGTTTCTCTCGTTGTTAACGGGTAAACCTCATTTTGTCTATCAATATGGTCCGGGAGCTATCCCTAGAATTTATTCGGTTAGTGGTAATGCCACGATATATCCCGGGAAAAGAACTTTCGTGACTTTATCGGGTTTGGAGCAGGGCGTGACTTATGACTTGTATCGAGGGACAGTCTTGCAAGTTTCCTTGCCCGGGACGGGGTCTCCTTTAAAGTTCTTGGTGACAACAGATGGTAATTACACGATAAAAGCCACCCGTGGAGATGTCTCTCGCAACATGAACGGTAGCGCACGGGTTTCTTATTACGGGGTGTTAGAAGGGAAGATAGTTGTTTCGGCTTCGCCTAGGGTGATGTTATCCAAGGATGGGGAAACCAAGATGATTCCTTTTTCGCTTGTTTCGGATTATCCTCAAGGGAGAGCGGAACTAGAAGAGATCACGCGTTCGGTTCTGGCGGGGGAATGTGTAACGTGGGATTCTACATTTGTCTTGGGATTTGTTATTCCCGCGTCTCCTATCGAGGGACAGGTTGTGATTGGATGTGGCCCCAATTGTAGCGACACCACGAAACAGTCTTTTTTCGTGGTGAACGTGGTAGATAGAATATTAATACAGGCCTCGCAAGCCCCCGGGGGGATTTTGGAGGTATACAATTTAAGCGGGGGTGGAGAAATCGCCGAGGGGACTACCGGGACGGTGGCCTTGAGCGGGCAGCAGCCTTTCGTGGATTACAAGTTGTATTGCAATGATGTATTGGTGGAGCGATCTAGTATTTCGAATCAACGATTTTCCGGTTTACGAACGTACGGCCGTTACCGTGTCAAGGCGCTGAAAGACGGGCGGGAAGCCTGGATGAACGGTGTGGTGGGAATCTGGCCGAAGATCACGAGGAGCGTTGTCGGGGGAGGTGGAACGATAGTGAACAGCCAGCCTGTCTCGATAACGTTACCGGAATCCCAGTCCACGCTCACTTATCGCTTGTTAAAAGGTGGCACGGTGGTGGCTTCCCGCGCGGGCACGGGCGGGGTTCTCTCTTTTAGCGTTTCGGAGACGGGGACGTACACGATGGAGGCGGGGTTGCAGGATTATTTCGTCCCGATGACGGGTAGCGTGACCGTGGACCGTGATAACGGAATTCATTACACCTCCACGGAACATCACGTGGTGGAAACGATCTATCTCGATCCCACGACTTCCGGCGAGGGTGCCCGCACGATCAACAACGTGACCTACCTTGACGGTTTCGGCCGGAAATTGCAGGAGATTCAAGTAAATGCCTCCCCCGGGAACACGAGTGACATCGTTCAAGTTTATCGTTACGGTGTACAAGGACGCGTGGAAATGGACCACGTTCCCTACGCTCTTGCAGGTAATCACGGGGGTTTTGTTCGTGACGCTCTATCGTCCTCTAGATGGAACATGTTCGGGGAGTCGGAAGCGGGTTACATGTACACGTTGACGGGTTACGATAACAGCCCGCTGGACCGGGTGGTGAAACGCACGGGGCCGGGCAAGAACTGGCACGTTAACGGGAAGGGGGTGACAACGACGTACGGTTTCAACGGGTCCAACGAGGTTCGTCTCTACCGGGTGTCGGGTGACGGGTCGCTGGTCTTGTCCGGGTATTACGCTAGCGGTAGCTTGCAAAAGGTGACGGTGACAGACGAGGACGGTAAACGGGTTGAAACTTACACGGACAACCAGGATCGCGCTGTGCTGGTTGTGAACGTGGAGAGCGATGACAACCGGCTGGAGACTTACAGCGTGCACGATGACCGGGGTTTGTTACGTTACGTGCTCTCGCCGGAGGCGAGCGCCCGGGTGGGGACGACATCGACCCGGTTTTCGGAGGTGATCCGGTTGTTCGGTTACTATCACGAGTACGATCGTTTCGGGCGGTTAATCTTGAAACAATTGCCGGGTTGTGACCCGGTTTACCTTGTTTACGACAACCGGGACCGGCTGGTGATGAGCCAGGACGGTAAACAGCGTGCCGAAAACGCTGACAAGTGGAGTTACTCGCTGTACGACGGCCAGAACCGGGTGATCGAGACGGGAGAGGTGGTGTTAACGGGAACGGGGCGGTCTCACCGGGATTTGCAAGATTCCGCCTCGGGTAGTGATAATTATGTCCCGGCGGGTAATCGCTCTCCCTTGCAATACACCTTGTATGATAATTACATCGCCACGACTCGCGTTCCGGTGCTTGCCTTTCAACCGACGACGGGTTACGCGGCGGGTTACCACGAGCTGGTGACGGGTCTGGTAACGAGCGTGAGGACGAGAGTGCTGGGGTCTAGCCCGGAACAGTGGTTAACGACGACGACGTATTACGACGATCGTTGCCGGGTGATCCAGACGGTGAGCGATAACGTGGAGGGTTTCACGAGTCGTGTTGACGCGAGGTACGATTTCGTGGGGAACGTTGTCGGGCAGCGGGAGAGTCACCGGGTGAGCGCCAGCCGGACGGACGTGCTGGAGGTGGAGAACTCGTACGATGATCGTGGCCGCTTGTTATCATCGACCACGAGGTTGAACGGGGGTAACCCGGCCACGGTCGAATATACTTATGACGCGGTAGGACGGCTAGTTGGTAAAACCCGGGGAACGGTGACGGAAACGCTGGCTTACAACGCGAGGGGGTGGTTGACGAGTAAAGAGAGCGTTCCCTTCAAGATGAAGTTACGCTACGAGATCCCGGAGGGTGGAGGCGTTGCCTGCTGGAACGGTAACATCAGCGAGTGGGAGTGGCAACAGGGCAGTAACGTGGCCTTGATGTACGGTTTCGCTTATGATGGTGTAAATCGCTTGCTGGAAACGACACAGAAACAGAAGAGCGGGACGGCGTGGTCGACGTTGTCGGGGAGTTACCTGGAGAGGGGGTTGAGTTACGACCGTAACGGAAACCTCAAGACGTTACAGCGGACGGCGGGAGGCTCGTTGGTTGATAACCTGGTTTACACGTGCACGGGTAACCAGTTGACGGGTTTGACGGAGAACGTTGCCTCCACGCTGGCGGGTGATGTTTATTCCCGTGGAGGTTCCGCGTCGGGAACTTACGCTTATGACAAGAACGGGAACATGATAAATGATAGCCGTCGAGCATTGGATTTCGGTTATAATGTTTTAAATTTGTTGAGTGAAGTCAAGACGACTGGCGGGGTGTTGAAGGCAAAGTATGTTTACCTTGCCGACGGGACGAGGTCACGGGTGAGGGATAACGGGGGCGTGAACGGTTTTGACTACCTGGGTTCTTTGACATACAGGAAGAGCGGTACCGGGTTGCAACTTGAATCGGCAAACTTCGGGGATGGTGTTATTCGGCCGGGAGATACCGATGGAGGTCAAATGGAGGTTGATTACTTCTTGACGGATCACCTGGGAAGTGTTCGGGTGATCGTGGATGACACGGGGAAAGTTCTGGAGCGGAACGATTACTATCCTTTCGGTGCGAGACAGGCGAGGAGTGATTACCCGCAACTGGCGGTTAATCGTTACAAGTACAACGGCAAGGAGGAGCAGGTGACGGGGGATCTGGGGTTCCTTGATTACGGGGCTAGGATGTACGATAGCGGGTTGGGGAGATGGTTTGGGATGGATAAACTGTCAGAAGAATACAAGTTGTTGTCTCCTTACAATTACACCTCTAATAATCCCGTGAATATAGTAGATCCTGACGGGAACTACATGGATTGGTTCATGAACGAGTTGACGGGTGATATCTATTATAATAGTACTTATAAAAAAGGCGATGAGACAAAAATTGATGGAGTTGGTTGGACGTGGTTAGGACCGAATGGAATGTTTTCAAATAAAAAATATACTGGAATTGTAAGTGATGTGTTTGAGATTTGGAATTCAGGTTTAGCGTTCAAAATGGAGATGAATTTTTTTAAAAGTGACAAGTTTGGGTTTTATGGTGTCGAGTCTGGTGAGGCTCTGTTTAAAGGTGAAAATGCTATAAAGTTTATGAGTTCCTATGGGTATAAATTGCGACCTAAAATTTATAATTATTATGATGATATATCAATAGATTTTCATCCTGAAGCGGAAGGGCAAGTACAGATTCCTCGTGATAATAGTTATATTGAGAAAATATTCACGTATCAATATGTGCATGAATCAAGGGGATTATTAAAATCAAGAATAATGAAAACATATTGGACGAGTTTAGATGGGCCTAATTATATTGGTTTTTCTCCAGTTTACACGATGCGAGAAAGGTCTTTAACTCTTCGGCAGGATTTTTATTTTAAAGGAGGAAATTCAAAAGCAGTAAATTTCATTCAGAAAGTAATTCCTTGGCAATTTTTATATGAACAAGTTCTTGAAAAATTAATAAATAAAAAGAAAAAATGAGATATTGTATTGTCATAATCTTAGTGATCAGTTTATACTCGTGTAAAAGTATTACTGGACAACGTAATTTGGAAAACAAGTATTCTCAAAGTTTATCATTTTTTGCGGATACTTTGGTCAGTCATTTTCCTAAATCGTTAGAATGTGCAACGTTTTCTACAGATGTGTTGGGAAAAGCAGATAAGATAAAATATTATTTTAGGACCTTTACAATTGAATGTTATCAAAAATATTCGGATCAAGAATACGATAGGATACAAATATTGGTAGATTCCTTGTCTAAAAAGACATATGTTGCAAATGATTCGATGTTATTGTTGTTGTTTACTTATCAAGATAAATTAGAAGTAGATGATTATTTGTTTACAGACCAAGCTTCACCCGAGAAAAAAAGAATGGTTATGACTAATTTTGAACAAGATTCTTGTTTGCCAATACCCTTTTTCCGGGATAAATCTAGTGATACAATGTATACAGGATCAACTTACAGCGGATTAAAGGAAGGATTTATACTTCATGTATTTGATGCTCAACCGGGAATCTTTTTGCCTAAAGAATTGTTATATGATAGTTCTGAATGTTTACCGGAAAAATGGAGACATGGTTTTTCTCGAGGTGTGGCTTTGAATGAAAAAGAGAAAGAGGTTATTTTTTGGATTGTTGTTTGGTGATATCGGTCTTGTATTATCCTGAAAAAGTTTACTCTAAAGTTACTTTAAATATTAACCTGCAATGTAAAAATCATCGAGGAGGAAAAATGAAGAACCTCCTCGATTTTTATTTTGTGACGGGTCTGGTGACGAGCCTGAAGACGAGGGGCTGGGCCACTGGTAACCAGTTGACGGGTTTGACGGAGAACGTTGCCTCCACGCTGGCGGGTGATGTTTATTCCCGTGGAGGTTCCGTGTCGGGAACTTACGCTTATGACAAGAACGGGAACATGATAAATGATAGCCGTCGAGCATTGGATTTCGGTTATAATGTCTTAAATTTGTTGAGTGAAGTCAAGACGACTGGCGGGGAGTTGAAGGCAAAGTATGTTTACCTTGCCGACGGGACGAGGTCACGGGTGAGGGATAACGGTGACGTGAACGGTTTTGACTACGTGGGTTCTTTGACATACAGGAAGAGTGGTGCCGGGTTGCAACTTGAATCGGCAAACTTCGGGGATGGTGTTATTCGCCCGGGAGATTCCAACGGTGGCCAAATGGAGGTTGATTACTTCTTGACGGATCACCTGGGAAGTGTTCGGGTGATCGTTGACGGCACGGGGAAAGCTCTGGAGCGGAACGATTACTATCCCTTCGGTGCGAGATATGCGAGGAGTGATTACCCGCAACTGGCGGTTAATCGTTACAAGTACAACGGTAAGGAGGAACAGGTGACGGGGAATCTGGGGTACCTTGATTACGGGGCTAGGATGTATGACAGTGGTTTAGGACGGTGGTTTGGTGTTGATCCTTTATCAGAAAATTACTTGTCCCAAAGTCCTTATCATTTTAGCGGTAATAACGCGGTGATAAACGTGGATGTGAACGGAATGGATTACTGGAGCACGAGCGACCCGGGACAAATAGCGGCGTTCTTGAAAGCTTTTTCTTCTAGTGGAGGGGATTACTTTCATTCTTTTGAACCCACGACTTGGACTCATTTTACCGACCTGGAATTTTTATCGGGTTTGACTTACGACGATGAACGTAAAATATTTTCTTATGAATACGGGGATGTTATCAACGGCGAGGCAACACGAGTAGTTCGCCGTTTGCCGGGTTATGATATGCTATTATTGGACAATACTTTTGTTGATATTCGCACTCGTCACGGTAAGGATTATTATTATTGGTGGGGACGAGCTTCGGGTGCAATAGAGCAAGATTACACGATAGATGCCTTGTTTATTCCTGTTGGGAAAGGGATAGGTACGATAACCTCATTGTTCGGTTGCGTGGGAAGTAATGTGTATAAATCTGTGGGAGCCGCAGCGGCTCGAAATTTAGATAAAGTACTCCAAACGGGAGGTCATACAATTAAGAATTCAACGGCTAAAGCTTTGGGATTAAGCAAGGGGCAAGTAAAAAATGCGATAGAAAAATTGAAAAAGTATAATAGAATGCGTCATGATTCTCATCAAAAAATTATGGGTAATGGAGATGTGATAGATTCTCATACAGGTAAATACATAGATAATTTATATGATTACGTGGATTGAATAAAATAGATGATTATGGAGATAGATAGTTATTATTTCAAAATTAGTTGTGAATTGGCAATCACTTCAGAAGAGGTATCTGTAACGGATATAACGAAACAATTGGGTGTTGCTCCTGATCGTTTTTTTACTAAAGGACAAATCTTTCAATCAAAACATAGTGGAACTCAAGGGGAGAAAACATATAATTTATGGGCAATATCATCATCAGAGAGTATATTCGAATACGAAAACATAACCTCATCACTAAATGAACTCAGAAGCGTATTAACTGGTAGGGAGGATATACTTAGGGCGATGAAACTAGATGTTCGTTATGATACAACTCTTACAATTTGGATAGAAACGGATGATGCAGGTATTGGTTTGGAAATCCAAGAGCATGATATCACATTTTTTAACTTAGTGAATTATGTACATTTTACATTTTTACCTAATAAAATAATAGATCGTGATATTTTAGGATAAGTGCTATTGTATTATGCTGAAAAAAGTTTACACTAAAGTTACTTTAGATATTAACTTGAAATGTAAAAATCATCGAGGAGGAAAAATGAAGAACCTCCTCGATTTTTATTTTGTTACGGGTCTGGTGACGATCCTGAAGACGAACGCCTGTGCACTGGTAACCAGTTGACGGGCTTGACGGAGAACGTTTCCTCCACGCTGGTGGGGGATGTTTATTCCCGTGGTACCGTGGCAAGCGGTAGTTATGCCTATGATAAGAACGGGAACATGATAAATGATAGCCGTCGCGCATTGGATTTCGGTTATAATGTCTTAAATTTGTTGAGTGAAGTCAAGACGACCGGCGGGGAGTTGAAGGCAAAGTACGATTACCTTGCCGATGGCACGAGGTTACGGGTGAGGGATAACGGTGACGTGAACGGTTTTGACTACTTGGGTTCTTTGACATACAGGAAGAGTGGTGCGGGGTTGCAACTTGAATCGGCAAACTTCGGTGACGGTGTTATTCGTCCGGGAGATTCAAATAGTGGTCAACATGAAGTGAATTATTTCTTGACGGATCACCTGGGTAGCGTTCGGGTGATCGTTGACGGCACGGGGAAAGTTCTGGAGCGGAACGATTACTATCCTTTCGGTGCGAGACACTTGAGGAGTGATTACCCGCAACTGGCGGTTAATCGTTACAAGTACAACGGCAAGGAGGAGCAGGTGACGGGGGATCTGGGGTATCTTGATTACGGGGCGAGGATGTACGATAGCGGGTTGGGGAGATGGTTTGGTGTTGATCCTTTATCAGAAAATTACTTGTCTCAAAGTCCTTATCATTTTAGCGGTAATAACGCGGTGATAAACGTGGATGCGAACGGAATGGATTACTGGAGCACGAGCGACCCGGGACAAATAGCGGCGTTCTTGAAAGCTTTTTCTTCTAGTGGAGGGGATTACTTTCATTCTTTTGAACCCACGACCTGGACTCATTTTACCGACCTGGAATTTTTATCGGGTTTGACTTACGACGATGAACGTAAAATATTTTCTTATGAATACGGGGATGTTATCAACGACGAGGCAACGCGAGTAGTTCGCCGTTTGCCGGGTTATAACATGACATTATCGGAAAAGTCTTTTGTTGATATTCGCACTCGTCACGGTAAGGATTATTATCATTGGTGGGAACGCGCCTCGGGGGCAATAGAGCAAGATTACACGATAGATGCCTTGTTTATTCCTGTTGGGAAAGGACTGGGGGTGTTGTCTCCGTGGGTGGGGAAAGTGTTAGGAAAGAGTGTGAATACGATAGTGAAAACGACAACTCCTCTTACAAAGAATTCTGTAATAGAAGGTTTAAAGGTAACTAATCATGTTTGGAGGAAAAGCGGTTTGGGAAGAGGAGCGACCGAGGAATTAATAGCGGATGTGATTTTAGGTGCGAAAAAAGCAGGAACGGTAATAACAGAAGCTGGTACAGGTCAATTTTCAGGAAATGTGATAAAAGTTTACAAACATAATGCAATTAAAGTCGTAGTAGATGAAACTAGGCGAGTAATAGTGAGTGCAAGCCCAGAAAAAGGTTTTAAATTTTAAATAAAGAGAGATATGCAGTACGAGTATGATAAAGAAGTCGATGGATTATATATATGGTTTGTAGATGATATCGAAAAAGAGGGCGAGTGTTATGGAGGAGAAATTTGGCCAAAAGAGTTAAAAGATGAAATAGGTTTACTTTTTCAGAAAGATGGTAAATTATTAGGTTTAGAAGTTTTGTTTGCCTCGAAATATTTTCCTCAAGAAAAACTTGATGAAATAGGAAAAGAAAGTTATAAGGATTGAGAGTTTCTGTATAATACTGAAAAAAAGTTGACAAAACTTTATAATTAATTTGGTTGGTGCAAATGCATATTGTTTGTACCAACCAAAATTTGTTATAGAAAATATGCACGAGGATTAATTTTTAATATATTTGAGTGTGTTATCCTGAAAAAGTTTACTCTAAATATTAACCTGAAATGTAAAAATCATCGAGGAGGAAAAATGAAGAACCTCCTCGATTTTTATTTTGTGACGGGTCTGGTGACGAGCCTAAAGACGAACGACTGTGCACTGGTAACCAGTTGACGGGCTTGACGGAGAACGTAGCCTCCACGCTGGCGGGTGATGTTTATTCCCGTGGAGGTT
>NZ_JBCOSQ010000052.1:0-37048 GCF_040920905.1 Butyricimonas sp. RTP31003st1_G1_RTP31003_210430
CCGGAACTGCTCGTTCGACGGATCTCTTCATCCGGATTCTTTGCCGCAAACACTTCTAACGGGACACGGGCTTCACCTTGATGCAACACAGGACAAATTTCCTCGCATATTCCACAGCGAATACAAACATCCATATCCACTTCCGGATAAAGAAAACCCTCCCCGTCTTCTATCAACATAATACACTGTTTCGGGCAACGCTGCACACAAGCAGCACAACCACAACAGTTTCTCTTATCAACAATGTTTATCATAAGAACCCTAATAATTCATTTACCCGTCGATCAGAGGTATCGGTAGGCACTCGCTTCCAATAGACTAGTTTCTACGACTATAATTCTTAAAAATACGTTCAATCCAAGAGACAAACTTTCTATAAAAACTTTTCTTCCTTATCCATTTACCTAAAGCTGAGTTCATAAAAGAACACAACATCTCTCTACGTTCAAATGCACAAGGCATAATACTAAAATAAGCAAGAAAAGGTATCTTAATTTTATTTTTCTTGTAACAATCAAAAGCTTCTTTATAAAAAGGATTATTACCTTTATGACGGAGCATGTAATTAAGATACCGATTACGATACTTTTTAAATATAGAATAATTAAATCTTTGCTTTAATTCCTCTATCATCTTCATCGAATCCAAAGCAAGCATCGTACGAACACACTTTTCACAATGACTGCAATTACTAGCAACTGTTCCTCTCGTACATACATAAAGAGACTCAAAAATATCTTTATATTGTGCAATCATACGGATTTTACCTATTCTATTTATTACACAACATGAAGAATAAAATTTCAGATTCTCTGTAGATATACAATCCAAAAGAAATACATCATAATTAGCAGAATCCGAAAAATCAACTCTAAAGTGATTTACAGTATACCCTGAAGCATAATAATAAACAGAAAAATATTTTTGTAATAACAACAACACAGAACAAGTCAAATAGGTATGCGCAGATAAAAAGTTATATTCCATAACATTACTTAGATTGGAATCCACCGTCAAAAAATTATAATGATGTTTCTCTGCAAAATCAAAAGATTGTTGTATGTACCGTCGGTAATTTTCTGAATTATTTTCAGAACAGCCATAATATCCAGTATTGAGTAACGTCAATGTGTCTATCTTATTTTTCTCCACTTTTTCCTCCAGACCATGATACACTATTGTACTTAACGAATCTACACCACATGAAATACCTGTACCTACGTGTATAGCTTGATAATCCTTAGACACCAAATTAGCTGAGATATTTATCACATGTAGATGTTTATTAAACGAAACAAGGAAAGGCATCAAATACTTGGTAAGTTGGAAATAAAGTCTCTCACTTAAAGGAATTTCCAATTTCATATTAAGATTTCTCTCCATCGCATATAATAAAAAACCTACGACATAAGCATCCGCAACGTCTGCTGTAAGATAAGAAGTATATTTAGATTCTATCAAAAACAATCTTTTTACTAAACTATTTTCGTTTCAATATCCTTTGAATACCTTTTTTGATAAGTCTTTTTTCCGAGTGATCCAACCCGAATAAAAGGCTTAACGCTGCCGCTATAATACCACACCAACCAACACCTAAAACGACACTAAAAAACGAGGACGGAACAAAAAAACATTTATAAGCAAATGACAAGAAATACACCAACGTAAAAATAACGACAATCGGAACTCCTACCGTTTTCAAATAAGGCCACAGAGGGAAATCTATCACTTTTTTCAGTAAGACCAAACGTACCAATAAACCAATAATATCAATAAGAATGGCAATATAAAATGTCCACTCAACTCCGTACCCCAACTTGTATAAAAAATAAGTACATACAAATATCAATAAAAATCCGGCGGCTATGGTAAGCTGGTAATCCCGAATCTTACCCGATGCCTGCGAAGCATACCCTATGGGAGTATAAAACGTGGTGACAAGCGTGCTGATCAGCACCAATCGGGTAAACAGCACCGTATATTCAGGAACCGTATCCAACCACAAACCCAAAACGGGTTCCGCATAAAAGAAAACAGGCGTGGTAAAAATCAATAACAGATAGAATGACAGCTTTGAGCTGCTGAATACGAGTTTATACATGTATTCATGCTCGCCATTCGCATACGATTTTACAATTTGCGGACGGACAGCCATCATAAAGTTCGTCACAAAAGAATTTATCGCATTAGAAACCTGTAGGGCAATTCCCCTTGCCGCATTAACAGCCGCCCCGAAGAAGATATTAATCAACATATTCACCCCTTGGGTACTCAGAATATAAGTTATCGTTCCCACCAACATCCACCCTGAAAAGGAAAACAATCCCTTAAACAACATTCTATCCCAAACCAATCTCACGTTACACTCTGCAAAATGCCTCGAACAATAAAGCTTATCAATATAACAGATCAGCAATGTAGCGATAAACATCATGCTGGCATACAAACGCAATTTGTCAGCATCAATCACCACCAACAAATAGATCAGGATAAGTTTCAAGGATACCTCTGCAATAGAGATATAGGCATAAACCGACATCTTTTCATGCGCAATAATAGAAGCTTTATAGGGAACAACGAGCAATTCTACCACAAAAGTCAACACGGAAATATGATACACCCACAATGCCACGTCCGCACGTTCCGCCGGAATGTTCAATTTGTTGATAACAAACCACAAACCGACAGTTTCAGCCACGATTACCGCGGCAAGGGCGATCATACAGAAACACCAGAACGACATGGAAAAAACCTTACTTAGCCCGTCAGAATTTCCCTTGCCCATCTCGTAATTCAAATACCGTTGTGTAGCTGTCGACAAAGCTCCGTTTAAAAAAGCAATCATCGTTACCACTCCCCCCACGACATTATAGATGCCATAATCCACGACACCCAACGTTTGAAGAACCACGCGTGAAGTGTATAACGAGATAGCCATCATCAACAACATCCGCACATACAATGCGGCAGTATTCCGTACAATACGTTTATTGTTTTCCGAATTCGACATTATGTTTCCGTAAGTGTTGACATAGGCAAAAGTTCCTGTTTAAAGGTTTATTCATTACCTGTATTTTATCACCCAATCTTGTAATAATCAAAACCGTTTTCTTTCAATTCTTTCCTATCGTAGATATTTCTCCCGTCAATGACCGCATATTCCCTCATCGCCTTTTTCAACACGCTCCAACTCGGCATCCGGAACTCTTTCCATTCCGTCACCAACATCAGTGCATCGGCATCCACCACCGCATCATACATATCCTTACAATAAACGACCTTATCTCCCACCCGTCTCTTACATTCATCCATAGCGATCGGGTCATATACCCTGACCGATACCCCGGCATCCACCAGCAAATTGATCAACACCAAAGCCGGGGCTTCCCGCATATCATCCGTTTCCGGCTTGAATGACAATCCCCAAAGAGCCACCGTCCTGCCCTTCACATCCCCGTTGAAATGTTTCAGGAATTTGTTAAAAAGTACTGTTTTCTGCTGTTCGTTCACCTCTTCCACCGCTTTTAACACCCTCATGCTGTAACCGTTCTGGTCAGCCGTTCGAATCAAAGCCTTCACGTCCTTCGGGAAACAACTGCCCCCGTAACCGCATCCCGGATAAAGGAATTTCGCCCCGATCCGGGTGTCACTCCCGATCCCCTTACGGACCATATTGACATCGGCTCCTACCAATTCGCATAAATTAGCGATGTCATTCATAAAACTGATCCGGGTGGCAAGCATTGAATTCGCCGCATACTTGATCATCTCCGCACTCGGAATATCCGTGAACAACATCCGGTCATTCGTCAGCATAAAGGGACGGTACAGGCGGGTCATGATCTCCCTTGCCCGGTCATTGTCCACTCCTACCACCACCCGGTCCGGACGCATAAAATCATCTATTGCAGCTCCCTCCTTTAAAAATTCAGGATTCGAAGCGACATCAAATTCAATATTCACGCCACGCCGATCCAGTTCCTCCCGAATCACCTCTTTTACCTTAACAGCCGTGCCCACGGGAACTGTACTTTTCGTTACCATCACCAAATACTTATTCATATAACATCCCACCGTGCGGGCAACTTCCAACACGTATTTCAAATCGGCCGCCCCATCTTCGTCAGGCGGGGTACCCACCGCACTAAAAACAACCTCCACATCATCCAGTACTTCCCGCAAATCCGTCGTGAAATGTAATCTCCCGGCAAGGACATTCCGATGGACCATATCTTCCAAACCCGGTTCATAAATCGGGATTACCCCCTCTTTCAGCCGTTCCACCTTGTCCCTGTCAATATCCACGCAGGTTACATCCACTCCCATTTCAGAAAAACATGTTCCAGATACCAAACCAACATACCCGGTTCCGACTATTGCAATTTTCATAATTATGTATTTCTATTTTTCATTCTTACTTCCCATACTCTTCGTTGCAAGCAGCAAATTCCCGCTTGGCCAAAATATAAAATACCAGCCCAGTATCAATAGAGAAAATATCACCCATTCGTACAAATCCCCCGACTATCTCATCTTCTACTTGGCGTACTCGAACGGATAACCGCAATCGCTCTTCTCCCAAGTGTTCCCGTTCTTCAAGCGATAATTCCATCAAACCAATCACGTCTCCATATAAACAAAACGCATCCCACCAACCCAGTAAATCACCTTGGAAATTCCCTCGCATATAGCCCAAAGCCTCCATCACCAACTTACCTGCCAATTTTCCACATTCCACATCCCCGGTGAAATAATAACAATTACACAACAGTCTGCAAATATTAGGCGTACGACAGGGTAATACCAGTTTATCACTTCCCCAAGGAGTCAGAATATCGTACGCTGCATCCACTCCCTTCTCCAAAAAATTCAAGTCCGAGTATAACTGGTAAACATCCATCAAATCCGCAGCACAACCGGCACGAGGATCTACCGGCAGGTCTTCTCTCTGTACCAGCACCTCGTACCAACGGGCAATCTCTTTCGCTCGTTCATGAATATCGTATGGGGTTCCGAAATCAGCCTCCAGCCAGGGGTATATTCGAACCATCGTGTAAACCGTGAGATACCCGTGAAGAAAACCGGACAACTTGTCGGGAGGGTACGAACGGAAATTCACCTGGCGTAACCGGTCGTACAAATCATAAAATAAACCTTTTTTCATCATCTTGTTCTACTCTATCCGTTCCAGAAAGGAACCCGGGATGTAAGACGTTGCAATGGACACTACTCCTTCCAAACGAATGATCACACGTTTATGCCCCATCAGGCGGACCAACTCTCCTTCTAATCCCAACAAAGGCCCCTTGATTACTCGCACCCGGTCTCCTCGTTTCAAATTCTTGTTCAACACCTCTATCCCTCTCGGGGAAAAATCTAGCAAAAACATAAAATCATACATTTGTTTATCGGGGACAATCAACGAGTGACGCCCTTCAATATCTTTTAAATAAACAATATTCAACCTATGATCGTTTATCAACGAAAAACTTGTGGTTTTATCCGTACGGATAAAGATCATCCCGTGAATCAAAAGTACCCGGATCGTTTTACGCCCCAAGGGCGTTTCGCGGACTTGCTCTTCCTGGGGTAAAAAATTCTCGATGCCCAACTCGTCAAGTCTTTTCTTTATCCATAACTCCTGATTCACCCGGGTATGAGCCACGTACCAATTTATTTTTTTATTGTCAATCATGTACCTTTTGATATTTCCCCTGTCAAGGTTTTAATCGAGTCAAAAACAACCTTCTCCACATTTCCCGACCGGATGCGCTTCGCGCACTAACCCTTTTACCGGTTTTGATTTAATACCATGTGTTTCAATCGTCTCGCTATAAACAGCGAATCAACGACAGAAAGCTGTCCGCACTAAAGATTTTTTTATTTCAAAAAACGATCGTTTAATGATATTAACATATTATCTTTTTTTACAATTTCTGATAAACGTGTTAACAACCTGATTGTTAAATTGAAGAAAAATATTTTACTTCTATTTGCGCTATATGAAAATTTAGTATATTTGCAACGCATTAAACGATCCTATAATAAACGCTCTATCGCATTATAGTTTAACGTTTTACAATACAATTAAACTTGAATTTCTAATTCATATATCAATAATCATTTAACGATTATTTTCCCTTACACCAACATTACCTTATCCTTTCCCTACCTCAAAATCCGAGATTCGACACAACTCCTACATAGCACAGACACATGATTTATGTAGATGCTATGTACATACTATGTTCATGCTATGTCGTTGAGATAAAGCAACCATAGCACAACCTAGAAATAACCACATTGTAACCTTAACACCCTTCTAACCGTATAACATTATATACACAAAAATAAATAAGGTTATGAAAACAATACTACATAAAGCCGAGAGTCGCGGTTTCTTCGACCACAGATGGTTAAAAACCCATCACACCTTTAGTTTCGCAGATTACTACAATCCACAACGCATTAATTTCGGGGCGTTACGCGTACTTAACGATGACCGGATAGAAGGAGGTACCGGATTTGACCTACATCCTCATAAAAACATGGAAGTCATTTCCATCCCCTTGAAAGGCGACTTGGAACATCAGGACAGTCTAAAACACAAGGACACGATCAAAGAAGGTGAAATTCAAGTGATGAGTGCCGGAACAGGCATCATGCATAGTGAATACAATCGAAATGACGATCGGCCTAGTGAATTTCTGCAAATCTGGGTATTCCCAAACAAGCAAAACGTACCGCCCCGGTACGAGAACGCCGTGATTTCCGATTTAATCCGCAAGAATGAGATCAGCGAGATCGTATCTCCTTATCCCGGTAACGGCAAAGGATTATGGATTTATCAACAAGCTTGGTTCTCGATTGCCGACTTGGACAAAGATTCTTTACAACTCTACAAGATGAAATCAAAAGAGAGCCTAGGCGTGTATATCTTTATTATTGAAGGAAGTATCGAGCTAAAGGACTTAACCTTGAAACGCCGTGATGGAGTAGGAGTATATGATACCGATGAAGTCGAATTCAAGGCGACCGAAAAATCACGGGTACTACTCATTGAAGTTCCACCACATCAATAAATAGATTTAATTAAAAAGCCCCCGAATCTTAAAAAATTCGGGGGCTTCTTTTATGGTGAAATACACCGCTACCGGTCATTTTCCAACTTCTTCTCGATCTCCTTCAAATTCACCCCTGCATTCTCTACTCCCTTTTGCAAAGCTCTCGTTAACTCCGCCTTCGCCTGATCCAGTTCCCCTGTAAACATATAATATACTCCAAGATTATTCATATATTCAGGTGTATTTTTATCCGATTTATCTAAATAACTCTTTGCCTGAGGAAGATCCCCCCGGGAAAGAGCTATCGCTGCGGCATTCAGATTCGCTACCGGATCATTCGGATAAGTACGAACGGCAATCTCAAACACGTTCCGGAACTCCGGACTTCCCTGGGGATAAGAATTCGCAATATGATACATCTCGTCTAAACTCAAGTACCTCGGATTCGTTTCAAGCATCTGTTTTCCCTCCTCGACGGTTAAGCTACGCACATTATAGGCAACAGAACACTCCACTTTTCGAAGGCGAGGGTAGAGCGAAGACAACATCTGACGATAAACTTTCCCTCCATCCAAACTCTTCAACTTACTTTTTCGAACATTTGCGTCTTCCGTACCCTTAATTATCGCAATAACCTCTCCTTTATCCTTTATATCTGACAATTCCAAAAGTTTCAGTAACCCTTCCCAGTTCTCCTCTCCATTTTGCACATGGTAAACATTCGCAGGGAAAGATACTCTCGTCACAAGATAGTTTTTCAAGGCTTTTGCACGCTCACTTGCCAACCATTCATTATTTTTTAGCGAGCCTTCCGGGGAGGCATATCCCGTAATATCAATACGTGTTACTTCTATATTTTTATCCGCACGAATCTCTCCCAAAAAAGTTTCAACCTCATCCAGTTCCGCCCGGTTATCCATATAATCGGGAAGGATATTGATTTTTCCCACGGGAAAATCAAGCTGTACTTCCCGCTGTTCATCTCTCGTCTTCACAGCCTCTACCCAAGGTTTGGTATAAGACACGACAGGTAACATCTCATACGGCACGGGAAGTAACAAAGATTCCTCATCTATTTCCTGAACATACCCGCCGCAACCGCATAAATCCTCCACGATATTGATACCGGCATCGTGCATCCAGGATTCATAAGGTAAATCGATGGAATAATCAAGTATCTCCCTCGTGTCCCTTCCCGATCGCAATACACTATACGGTAATTCCAGACCTGCCATATCCCGATCTATTGCCATCGCCCGGGCATAGGCTTTATGTTTCAATGCCCCGTTTATCAAGATAAATGGTAACTCTATTTGATGGGTTCCGTCCGATAGTACAGGTGTTAACGTCAAGGCTCGCTCCCGGTCAACCTGTAACTGACTCATATCAAGCCGCATGCTCACTCGCAATGTGTTATCCAAACGTTTCACCTCAACAGAAGCGACCTCAATTGCCCCTTTGTATATTCTTTGTTGAGCCACTAACGGGATGCTCGCCATCACCAGTAAAGCGGCTATCATAATTTTATATATTACATTTTTCCTCATAACTTTCATGTTATTATTTGATAATATAAATCAAATTGATACCTAATTTCGTGGGTCCCACGTAATTCCGTCGCCCGTCTTTAAGCTTGGGACCACACTTCTCACATTTATACTTGTCATATTTGATATGGGCATACCCCACGCCAACAGTTCCTTCCAAACTCCAACGGTTACCCAATATCCAGTGATACCCGTAAGCGATACCACCCCCGAACAAATCACCTTGATAACGCTTGTGTTTCCACCCGAACGCTTCAATCCCGCACATATTAAACTGGGCATAAAAAGCATGAACACCAAAGAAATGCCCGCTGAACCGATCGCACAACCAATAACGTAATTCCGGCTGCACCAACCAATGCTTAAATTTCTTATTCCCCGACCATTTCCAAGGATTGTAATTTCCCGAAATATCCATGGTCCATTTTTCCGACAAGGCGAATTCCACGCCGAGGTTAGGAGTTGCCGTAGCCCAATACAGGGCGTTTGTCTTGATCGCGAATACAGGCATATCGGGAGCTTTATATTTTTCCTGTCCCGAAACACCGATCACGAGTATCATTATGATATTCAATAAAAGAAGTTTCTTCATCACCATTCTAATTTAAATTAATTGTGGGTTGCTGCAAAAGTTGCTTTATGCTATATGCCCCAGTATATCTCGCATTCCCTGATCTGATATAAAAAGTAATAATGTCAGAAACTTTGGTCCCCGCCTTTATTACAAATGTATATGTACTTGTATTTGATGTTCTAAAATTACCGACCATATTCGTATCGGAAGTAGTCACTTGAAAAAGTTTTACCAGGTAAATATCGTTAACCCGAATCGGTCCGCTCACTTGTACACCCCGAGTAAGTAAATTGTCATACCGAACGGTTGTACTTCGGAAACCCGGAGCCGAGATCACGATGTCTTCACTACTCATCGCCTGACTCGAACGGAAGTTAACCGTCTGTTCCCCTATCGGAGCCGAAGTGTAAGTACGTTCATACCCGCCGTTGACTTTCGTCCATCCGGCATCACTCGTGGAAAGGCTTTGTGTAGCAATATACACTTTTAACGGGTAAGTCGGGGGAGTATCTTTTAGTTCCGGCATCGAAAAATGGAACACGGCCGCCTCATTCAAACCATAATTCACGACATTATTACCATTTACGGACACATCCGCAAAATAACGGGACTGTAGTTTTATTGATGCCGTGTGAAAATAATCGTTTTCAATCGTTATCGTCTCGTCGCTATTCTCGTAACTGGTCTTAAAATTCAGACTCTTCTCTCCCGGTCCCTCGGCCCAATACACGTACTTGTACGTCCCGTCCTCAAACAGGATTTCCATGTTTTTGTTCGGATCGACCGGGTAAAGATTATTGGTTGAAATAACACATCGCACCGGATACAAGTATTTCGGAATAGAAGAGGGAATGTTGAATTTTAATGTCACATCTTGATCCCGTTCCGTGTACAAGACAGGAGAAACGGTTGCCGGTAAAAAACTATACAAAGAAGACGAGGTCACCGTTATCACACGGGACAACACACCCGCCTTCACGGAAATCGTTGCCGTGTTCTGTCCGGACACGACCTCGGCGACATTCGCCGTAATAACCCCCTTATTATTATCGTAAGACACCCCCCTCAGTATATTATTCGGGTCCTCAATAACAGAGACATCCACCTCATTGTCCGAAGTCTCCCCATTCTTAGTATAATGAGCGGTCACGTTCAACGCACCCCCCTGAATAAACAACAAGTTAATCTGGCCCACGGTCAGGTTATTGTTATTATTGTCCGATATGGTGGGAGAATCTTTAAAAATCTCGGCATAAATATTATTAGAAGGTTCCGCCGTTTTCGCGTCCTCAAAAGAGGCACTACCACTCGCATCCTCACTGAAAGATTCTATCTCAACCCGGTAATGATAATTTCGCACAATCGGATAAGGTTTTTTATCTTCATCCAAGAGTTGAATCTTATAATATTTATCCACGGTCTCACCACTCAGCCTCCCTTTTATAATCACGTAACATTGATCGTTAAACAAATTCATTTCCTCGTTCATGTATTTCGGGGATAAATCACAATCTGCCACGGTCTGATCAACTTTCTGCACGGAACCTAATGGAAGTGTCGGGGTATTCTCCAAGATAACAAAAGGCAAAGGTGTTGCAGTCGGATTAAACGGAGCCACGGTCCCGACAGTCGCGTAATTACACAAAGCATAACCCGTCACGCTGAAATTCGTCGCCTTATTCTCTACTGTAACCTTTGCTCGATTCCGGAACAACACGGTACTCACAGAAGTCGCTCCTTCCGCTAATTCCGCCCGTCCCCAAAACATCAACTGTCCGCCTGCCAGCACGGGAATCAGTTCCCGTTCATCTTTCTGCAAAGCAGCCCTATCATCAAAAGAGATTATTTCATCATGATTCGCGATAAAGTGGATGATCCGTGTCTTTTCCGGGAGTTTAACTTTAAACTCACCCGTTCCGATTCCCCCGTTTTCCCGGGCAACCAAATCCGTCGCGTGCAAACGTGCCAGGAACAACCCCTGAGCATCAAATGTCAATAACCACATATCACGAACAGCATTTTCATCTGATACGGCTCTCCCCAAGGTCGTGTTGAACTCCGGTATATAGAGCGAAACATCGAGAGAAATTTCTTTTCCTCCCGACTCATCCCATCTTTCCGGAGCATCAGTACAGGAGAATGCTGAAAAGGATATAATTAAATATATATATATTAATTGTTTCATTGCTCATAAACATTAAGTTACTCATCTATCTTTCACATCCCTCACACACCGAACAGCAGCATATAGCTCCCCGGAAGTGGCGGCATTTCCAACCCTGGGGTCCATGAAATTCACCGCACCCGACATCCGGGAACTCCAATACCATCCCCCTTCAAGAATTTTTTTCACGTCACTCAGACGGATATTCTGAAGTATATCTATCATATATATTTCGGCCAATGTTGGCATCCGCCAATCCGAATAAGTCTCCCCCGTTGTCGAATCCCGTTCAACGTACGTGTTACATTTATCTCTAGCGACAACATAATTGCCGGCCGCCGTTGCCCCGTGTTGTGACGCCAACATGAAACGGGGAGAGATCCTCCTGTTATTCTCCTCCGAGTCTATCGTGTTGCCGTCAGCATCCACCCGGGGATACCCCAGTACCGCATGCTCCCTGATATACGAGGCATACGAAACCCCTAACGTCGGATTAGGAGCGTAATGCGTGTACCCGGTTCCGAAATCTTCGTCAAATTCATCCGGATCGGGCAAAGAAGAGAAATCCGCAACAAACGAATTTATAATAAACATTTTTTTATTGTTCTGTCCCTGACTTCCATCCGGCGCGTCCAAAGAAACATCATACCCGATATACAGGGCCGGATACTGCTCAACCTGGACATCTTGTGTCATTCCGGACTCATTCGTTACCGTGAACGTAACGGTCTTTGCCACAAAATTGTTCGGGAGTTTACTGTTTATCACAATATCACCCGATTTTGCACTCTTACTCCATTCTATACTTACCTCATTCGCGGCAGGCGTTTTCCCATTCACCTTTATATTACTTATCGTAACCGGAGTGGAAGACTGGAATGTCGTGGTATATTTTGTACTGTTCGGCATCGTGATCCGAGAATCTTCAACATACAAAAAGTTGATCCCCTCCACGGACACAAGCACCTCCTTTGTCGTCCAATTTTCTATGGTGTATTGCGTGGTTAATTCCACGGCCTTTTCAGGATCTGGAGACCCAACCGTATCTATCGTGACAGAAATATCATAGAGATAATTCCGTTGTAATTTATAAAACGTTTCCGTGGACTTGTCATTCTCATCCAAAGGGATCCGGTAGTTTACAGGAATCCGGTAATAATTATGTGTATACCCAATCAAACCCTTACTCATGGGAACATCCAGCAAAATATACGTCTCTTTATTCACATCGTCATTCCAGTCGTTCGCGTAAGCATACATGACAAACGCAACGTGAGTCGTCTCGTCAACAATCGAAGGAGTAAAATCAGACATCTCCAACAAATCCGGGGTAAAGGAATTCCCGTTCTCCAACACCCTGCTGTTCACCGCATAATTCACTAATTTCTTATTTATCCCGTTTCCACTTTCCAGCGTATACCCGTTCGAACAAATCACCTTTACCCGTATTTTTGATGCAGCACGTTTTAGAGATACCGGTATCTCCTTATTCACTATAATTTTATTGTTCAAAACCATCGCGGAAGACACCCCATCCATCAAGAAATAATCCTGCTGGCCATCCGGATTCAAACCGGACACGGATAAATCTTTCAATGCACTCAACATATACCCGTCAGCGGGGATCACTCCCGCATAATTCACCACAACGTAAGTCTCGTACTCCGCATCAGATTCAAATACTTCCTGAAAAACATTTAAATCAGCCGTATACTCCCCCGTTCCGGTCAATTCTGCAGAGGGTACAATATGCTGGTAATAAGCACAATTATCATCTCCTTTTTTATATATAAACACGTCCAGCGTTTTGATTCTATTCTCGTTCAAACCGTCATCCCCATCCTCACTATCATCTGTCACTCTCGCCACAGATGCCCCGGCAAACGAGAGTCGAAGAGAAATATCCCCCACATTTCCGTTATCCGGATTCGCCGGTTCATCACGTGTACAGGACGAAACCACGCACAACATGAAGGCCAATATCCATATGATATTTCTGTGTTTCATAACCATATCTTTTATTTATAACCCATTTGTGTGATCAGAATATCCGTATCATTGTTGCCCGGAAACTTTCTCGCACCACCATTCTGCAATGGATTTATTTTCAACTTTTTACCATTTACTGTAATATACATATACGTGTTTCTGGGTACCCCACTCCAACTTTTCGTCGCTCCAACCCGAATAACATATTCATTCTCTCTGGCGACACCACTGGACACGGCCTTCTGTTCATCTACCACTCCTTTCTCTGTAAAAAAGAAATCCAGACCATTCGTCAGCGTTGCCGTCCAGACGGCTCCGGCCGGGGCCGTCAACTTAAAACTATAACTGGCATAAGAAGTCTCGCTTACCGGAGTATTATCTTTCACGTACGGAAAATAAACCGTGCCTGTCGTAGCTCCCACATCACTCCCGCTATAAGCGGCCAACGAATAATCCCCCTCTTTCACTAACGTACCACCAATCTGGGACTCCGCAACTATCCAAGGCAATGGCGTGATTTTCACAGCCAATTTGTTATCAGGATGCTCAAACATCGCCAACACTTGATAAACCGTGTTTTGATTCAAGCTATATTTATCCGTTTCGTGTCCGGTATCCGTGATATACCCTTTACATTTATATTCTTTCCCATTAATCCTCAAAGTTACCGATAAATAAGGAGTTATCGTCTCGTCTACCGTGGCAGAAGAAGGTATTATATTCTGATAGCTATAAAAGGATGCGTGAGCATTTTCCGGAACAATCGAACTCAAATCCGCGGGCATATTCTGTAATATCGTATTCGTCGTGATACTCTTGAACTCTGTTCTCATATTTACCGGAACAAGCATTTCACGATTTGTAATATCACATTTGCTATTCATCACCTGATTGACAAAATCAACAGAAACAACTTGCACATCATCACTCGTCAACTCACTATTCTTAAACATATAAATATCCAGGCGGGCCACCAACCTCTTCATAGGTACTTCCACATCAGTAGAAACCCCGGTAACAGACACCTCTTTCTTCCCGATCATCAATATGGAACCTTCAGAAAAAAACGTGTTAGTCACGGTCATATTATCCAACTCCTGCATTGTTGTGTTCTCCGTCAAATTCACCGAAAGAATCTTATCTGTCCCGGCATAATTACCGATAGCATAGATTACTTTGGTTTGGGAAGATACGGTCAACACCCTGCGGTATAAATCAATCGCCTCCGGTGTAATATCAGGAACCAGTTCAAAATAATCACAGTTACCGTCCGCTTTATTAAAAACATATATAGCAAGACTTGAAAATTTACTATCATTACCTTTCGCCAGATGATCCATTTCCGCCCGGGAAGTGAAAGACAAGGTCAAATTAGCCTCCTCAACGGAATCGCTTTCCTTTTCGTCACACCCTGTCAACGACAGGATGAAAGAAAGTAACAAAAGACCTATTCGTATATTTCTAATTTCCATCATAATCCCTCATTTATATTCCGGGTTTTATATTCTCTTCCTCCCAAGGCGTCACCGTAACAGTCAACCCATTGATCTTAAAACGAATTCCGACAAATGCCTCGTTGATACCATCCACGGTAATCTGATTATCCTGCATAAAATCTTTCAACTTCAGATTGTATATCACCTGGTTCGTACTCTTGTCAATCAGATTGACGTACACATCATTATCGTCATTAAAGCGCAAAACATTAAATTTAGCGTCAGACCTTCCCGTTTCGGAATCCCTCTTGGCAATCGGATAATAATGCTCCTTCACCGTCGAAAAGTTTCGGGCAAAATCCACGGTCGGACTCAGATTTCCCACTTCAATCTGCAAAGGCATTTCCTCTCCCTCCAATCCGACAATTTCCACCCGCATCTTTATATGAGAACTGTTAAAATAAACCGTATCCCGTTCCTCCCCATTTCCCTGTATGGTTATATCTCTCATCCCGAAATACAAGCTATCATTCGTGGTGATAATCTCTTTGGTAAAATAGTGAGGTGCTGCTACCATCGCTGAAGTCAATGATGCATGATCATTTATTCGCGTGGTTTCATAGGCATTTCCCCAGCAAACCAGATGATAATTCCCTCTCGGCAGATCTAGTGCCGTACCCTGAGAGAGTCGAAGTTCTTCCCGGTCGAAAACACGATTCATCACCAACACTCCCGATTCATCATACACGTACAAATTCACCTTATCGATCTTCTGAGGGAAAATTTCCTCATCCGTATCTCCCAAATAGCTGAAATAGACATATACATCACAATCATCCTGGGATTCCTTTATACACGCGGAGAAAAGAAGGAGAAGGAGTAAACTCCCGATTATTTTGATTCGTTTCATCTTTCCGTATTTTGAGAAACAAAATGCGATGGCACTTTGTTTCTCTCATTATTAAAATCATCCTTCAAAATCGAAATCCGGAACAATTGTTTCCTCTGCCCAAGGTTCGATCGTTACATGAATCAACACGTTATACTGGATATTACTCAAATCATTATCCAACATCGGAACGATCTCAATATCCATGTTGTAAATTGTTCCCGCCTTAAAATCGGCAGCAGTCATTTCCGCACCATTTTCTTTATAAAATTTAACGATATTAGCGAATCTCATCGTCTTAAAAAGATCAGGATTAAACACATCATGATCCGTCGAGGTTAATGTCGTCACGGCAAGATCCGCAAGATCCAGATGAATCGTCGGTAAAGCTGTCCCCGGAAAGAAATTAAATGCATAACATTTATCCGTTGTCTGCAAAGGAAGATCTTGATATACACCGCTTGAATAATTCACGTAGCTGGCATAATCAGCAGCATCCAACGTGGAAGTCATATCAAAAAGCCATTTCCCCTCCTTCATGTGATCCAAGAATGTGGTATTGTGGTATAATTCATCAAGAGTTCCCGGTTTATTATACTTATAATAAAAATTATTCAGGTAGATACCTTTCAATTTTCCGGAAAATCCGGTCCATTCCACCGTTGCCTTCTTACTTTCATTACCGATTTTACGGGTAAATTCAAAGTTTCCATCTGCCTTAAACGTTAAGCTCTTAATTTGCAAACGTGCCACAATAGGTACAAGACTCACGTTTGCCGTGTAAGTCTGTCCGGAAGTGGGATTCGGATCTATCGGCTCAGGGTTAATCGGAGTCAGATCTTCATCTACCCCATAATACATTACTGCCGATCCCTGTTGATCCGTAAGGTTTGTCGTGATCACGTTACTCACAACATCCGATCCGGGATTCCCGTACACGTAAACTTTCGCCACAGATTGAGGGATATTGACAAATTTAAGTCCTTGAAGAGGATCGGTCAATTTCACCCAATCGGAATTCAAATCTGTACTCTTATTTATCTGTCGGTTAACAATTACCGTATTAGCAGCATCCGTAATATTAATCGTTACACTCTCTATATCCTTCGTGTCTTTCGTGACAATATCCGTGGGACCGCTGGCTCGAGATAAATTATTCAACGCAACGGATACAGAAACACTATCACTTTCAATTCCCTCATCACCCACACTGTCATTACAAGCAAGAAATCCCACGCTTGCTAAAATCATTAAAAAATAATTCCCAATTTTCATAATCTTTAGTTCTATGTTACAAATATATTTCAGCTAAGAAATAAGACGATAATAGTCACAGCCATCCCCTCATCGAAAAGGTATGGCTACAAATCGATTTTCGAATATTCCTTGTTATGGGGATTCTACGACATTTTTTTTAATAGGTTATATTTTTATGCAGAATATTAGAATGATTTTAAATTACGACCCTTATCTTTATCATAATAAGACCATCATATTCATCCTGATATTGTATCTTTTGTGCTTTTTAGAGAAATAGAAAGAAACTCGTTGTTTTTTTAACTCATGCGCGGGAAGTATTAACCGAAATCGATCAACGACGCTTGTCCCGAATAAGTAACAACCCAAGATAACAAAGCAGCCCGTTAAACAGTAGAATCTCGAAACCAAATTTATACCCGAAAAGAAGTTGTTCCGAGTAACAATTCACCACGTAAGAGATCACCGGTGAAAGCAAACACACCCAAGGAAGATATTTCTCCCGTACTTGATATTTTGTCGTTAAACCAAACGTGAAAAGCCCTAAAAGAGGCCCATACGTGTAACCTACCGCTTTAAAAAGAGACGATATTACACTCGAATTGTTTAATTCTCGGAAGAGTACAACCACGAAAATCATTAATAACGAAAATACGATATGCACTCCCATACGCTTTTTCTTCTCATCCTTATTTCCCGGATCTATTTTCAGAAAATCAATACAGAAAGAGGTCGTTAAAGCAGTCAATGAAGAATCAACCGAAGAATAGGCCGCGGCAGTTATTCCCAACAGGAAAAACAAACCGGCCGTAGCCCCGAAATAATTCAGGGAAAGGAAGGGAAACACGTCATCAGACTTACCGGGCAACACGATACCTTCTCTTTCTGCATATATGTAAAGCAAGGCTCCCAGCATCAAAAACAATACGTTCGTCACCAAGAATAAAAAAGAAAATGAAAACATATTTGTCTTACAATCCCGCAAGGAACGACAAGTCAGATTCTTCTGCATCATATTCTGATCCAACCCATTCAAGCAAACCGTGATCGCCACTCCTGCCAAAAACTGTTTCACCGTATTCTGTCCCGACCGCCAGTCAAAGTCAAACACTCTGGAAAGAGGGCTCTCCTTTATAGCTGCAATAGCCGAAGAAAAATTGAAATCCAGTGCCTTGTTTACCACCACGATTGTCAACCCGACAGAGATCAGAATAAACACGGTTTGCAACGTGTCTGTCCAAACGATCGTCTTAATCCCTCCTCGCACGGTATAAATCCACACGAAAACAATCGTGATAAACACGGTCAACCAGAAAGGCACACCTATGGCATCAAAGAAAGCCAGTTGTAACACACCGACGACCAAGAATAACCGGAAAGACGCACCCACCAATTGCGACACGATAAAAAAGAAAGAACCCGTCAACCGGGCCTTCTCCCCGAAACGAGTTCCTAACCAGGAATAAATAGAAACCAGGTTTTGCTTGTAAAACAAAGGCAAAAGCACGAGTGCAATCACGATATACCCCACGCAATTACCGAGAACCAAGGTCAGATAAGTCCAATGCGTATTACCGACCTCCCCGGGAATAGAGATAAAAGTCACCCCGGAAAGTGTTGTCCCGATCATCCCGAAAGCCACCAAATACCAAGGCGAATTCCGGTTCGCGGTAAAAAACATCTCACTATTGACTTTCCTGGTTGTCACAAAGCCAACCAGGATCAACAATAAAAAATAAGCCAGTAAAACTGTTAAAACTAAACTCGTGGACACAGGCACTTTCTTTTAATTCCACGACAAATATAATGTTTTACGCTCTCTTTCTATTCCGGAACATAAATAATTTCACCATTTTCAAGTTCATACGCAATCCCCACTTTCTTCCCTCGTTTCCCCGACTGGTTCTGATCCTCGGAAGGAGTGTACCGGTTGATCTTTTCGCCTTCCTTGGTAATAATCTCCATGTTCTCCTTTCCCGGATTCTTCACCATCGTGAAATCCTCTGTCGAGAGCATCTCTGTCATATTATACCTTGTCACCAATGCCACCATCAGAGCCACGGCAAACACCATCGCCACATCAAAAAGATTCGACACCGCGCTAATCGGGTCATTATCCTCTTCTTTCTTTAACAGATTACGTTTCATCTCTTCTCATTCTTTTCATTCAACACTTCCACAAGACACTCCAAGTTAGTCATGTCCTGCAAATACCAACGTTGTTTCACCTGCTGGGTCAAGAAACCGATCGCACCGGCCACCAACCCGATCACCGTCGTGGCAAAAGCAACCTGCATATTATAAGCCATAGAAGCAATATCTCCCGTGGACAAACCGACTAAAGCAGGTCCCATCGGGATCAAGGTACCCATCAAACCTAAAATCGGTCCTAACTTGGTCAACGTTTTAGATATCGCCAAATCCTTATCTGCCGCAATCTCGAAATTAGCCAACAAACGTTGAACTTGTGCTTTATTCTGCTGCTCCGCCAAGATCCGTTTCATAAACATCACTACCAAAGAATTACTCTTTTCCGGTAATTTTTCTGCAAAATGATCCACGTTATTCACGTGCAACGTCTCCATCTGTTCCCGGATCAGCTTATCCGTCTTGCGAATAGAAACATATTGACCAAAGAAACTCCCTACCAGTAAAAGGGAACGAAAAAACAACAAAATCAACAACACGATAACAGGCACTAACAATCCCGTTGAAATCCAAAACATGATATCAGAAATAGCATTCATTATCTTCTCAATTTAAAAGTTAGTTTTCTTTTAATTACATACACCATCCACCCTGCAATAGCTCCCACTAAAAATAGTACAACACAACCGGTCAATGCCGACCAGTCCACAACGCCTACCCCCTCCACTGCCGTTCTCCCGTTTACCGTGGCAATAATTCCTAAGATAGCAACCAAAGCATTTGTCAGGAAAAACAACTCCAAACGCAAGTCTTCTTCCGGCAACAACCACCTGATCAACCATCTTCCCAAAGGAATAACCACGAAAACAAACAGACCAAACAACCAAGCAATCAATTTAAATGAAACCCCTGGAAAAGAGAATATAGCCTGTGTCAAACCAAAGAATAAAACCGGAATAATCAACACCCCCGGAAACCAATACAATAAGCGATAAGCCACCATCATACGTTTCTTCACCGGAGAATAATTTGCCACATGAACTGCCAACAGGCAGAATGCCATCTGCAAAACAATCTCCAAAGTCAACACAACGGAAGTATCCAACATCAATTGATTGTCTGACAACCAATCAGCAATTTGTGTCTTTGATTGTTCGATAGCATAAGGCCACATCAGAATCACAAATATAGTGGCAATACCAGCAGCGGCTCCCACCGCTACTGGTTTCCAGAAGGTTTGTTTCAACAAAAAATTAAATGCTGTCAGCAAAATTAATATCAATACAATTGTATCCATTGTTACATTCTGTTTCTACGTCTTTTACGCATCAAAACTGCCAGACCGCCCAAAATTACAACAACACCGACAACAATCCAAACGGTATTCACCTTATTCGTGTGTTTTTGTGTCTCGGAAGTAATTTCATCCTTCTTCATCACGACACCTTTAGACTGATCTGCCGCCACTTCCCGCACATTCTTTATGCTATTCTGATATTGCTTAGCAGCTTCGGGTGTCGCTTTAGACGCAATAAAATCACGTAATTTGGCATTATCGCATACAAACCCGGAACAAGCCGGTTTATATTTCTGAATCAAATCCGTATGTAAATTCGATAAATCGGCCAATTGCTGATCCGTCGCCTTCCACATTCCCTTACGTGCCGTCTCCATCATCACGGCCGTAATTTCTTGTAAGGCTGCCGGACTCTGTTTCTCAAAGAAATCCTGTACCCCCAAATTAAATTTATCCTTCACATACACGTTGTAAATCTCATCCCACATCTCGTTATCGATCACCGAAGGTTTCATCACGTTCCAACCGTATGTATTACGGACAATTTCAGCAAAACCGGCTGCAGAAGTTGCCTCTCCTTTCATTTTCTCCTTGATATAAGAAGGGTTGAAAATCGTGGTTCTCGACTCCACGCCGATAGCCTCTTTCACCTCCTGCATCTTATTGTTATTCCGGTTCCGATAATCACTGAGATAAGCATCCGGATCTTTCCCTGTCACGTTGCGAACCGTCAGGTTCAAGCCTCCCATAAACTCGTACACGTGATCCAAACTTAACGCTCCCCACGTGTTACTCTGCCGGGGTTGAACCACCACGTCCGTACGGGTCAAGGCCGCCTCGAAAGCAAACTGCTGGAATTTCTCCCAGTTCTTCTCGCTACCGTAATAAGCACCCATGTTATTCAAGTAGGTGGCTGCAATTTCCGATTCATCTTCCCAACGATCTCCGGCATCAACCATCCCCTGTATTCCGGTTCCGTAACCACCATTCGCACCCCCGAAGACCCGGAAAGTTGAAATCTCACGGGCATCTTTCGGGGAAATACCTTTATCAATCAATGTCTTTTCCGCTTCCAGCACCCCGGCCGCCACTTGATTCTCGTATTGGTCATTCTTGGCAGCAGCAGCCATCTCCACGGCCCGGTTCACCAAGAAAAGACGAGATGCAGCAATATCCCGTAATTGTCCGGAAGTCTGTACAACCACGTCAATACGCGGACGCCCCAAATCAGCCGACGGGATTAATTTCAAATCACTCACCCGGCCGAAAGCATCCCGCACGGGTTCCACTCCAAGCATATACAACACTTGGGCAATCGTGGCCCCACCCGTTTCAATAAACTCTCCGGACCAAAGGGTGTAACTGACCTTTTTCGGGAACTCTCCGTTATGTCGTTTCTGATACATCTCGATTGTACTCTTTGCCAACTGCATTCCTTTTTCCCAGGCTGATTCCGTCGGCGTTTCCTCTGCATTTATAGCAAAAAGATTCCGTCCCGTCGGCAAAGTATTCGGGTTCACGATAGGATCCCCCCCGGGAGAAGGAGCCGTGTAACCGCCATTCAAGGCGTTCATCAACGACTGCAACTCACAATCCGGACTTTCCTGTAATGCCCGCTTATAATTATTCACGTTTTTCAACGTCCGTTCCACTTCCATAATAGCCAGTGCCTTGTTCACCTCTTCTTTGGAATATTCCTTGGCCTTCTTTCCCATCATCGCCTTCATCATGGCACTCATGTCCAGGTTTCCACCCTTTGATTTTCCCATAGAGGCCTTCACCTTCTCGATAGCCTCCTTCGGCATACCCATTTTTTCGGCCATCGCCATCATATCGCCAGTCCCCTTGTTTCCCGGCATCTCTCCCATCTTCGCATTCGGGCCTTTTTCACCATTCTCCCTTCCCATAGCCGCTTTCATTTTTTCCAAAGCCTCTTCGGGCGCTCCCATCTTTTTTGCCATCTCCAAACGCTCTTCGGGAGTCTTCCCCTCACCCATCTGTTTCATCATATTCTTCATCATCCCAGACATAGGATGTCCTCCCTCTTCCTTCTTCACAGGCATAACTTCCGGTTGTTTCGCCGCGGCAGCCATCATCATCGCCATCATCCCCTTGGGAGCATTCCGGTCTTGATCGATTTCACGAGCCTGTGCCAACTCTTCTTTCGTGATACCCGCCACCCGACAAATGAAACCATCATCCACTTTCTCCTGACCATTCAGCAGTCTCCCCACCAATCGCTTGGCCGGATCGAGATAACGTTCGGTAAAAACAGTTTTCCGTTTCAACACATCAGCATCCGCTTTACCTCTCAACCGATCTAACCCAAACAACCCGTAAGCTATCGGATCGGTTGCCATCGAGTAAACGGACGATTCAATGCGGGCAGCCTCGTATGGAACCCCCATCGTGTACAATTGTCCGGTAACCTTCTCCGCCGCCAACTCATCCGCGAAATTCTCGATCTTCAATATTTCCTCTTCCGTGTAGGGAACATTCAACACGCTATCCAACCCCAACTCCCGATGCATCCCCAAAGAAACAGCTAACTCCTTCACCGACAAGGCAGCCTTCTCCACTTCCTTCAGATCAGCCGTACCTTTCTCCGGGTAGGCTTTCTGATTATATATTTTTATTCTTTCCGTCAGATTCCGATAAATGCCCCTCACGTTACTCTCCATAAACGGGGGAGTCAAATAAGATTGCAACACGCCATACCCGCGACGTTTGGCAATCATCCCCTCACCCACGTCACCAATAGAATAGATGTAAAGATGAGGCACGCTGCCCACCAATCGATCGGGCCAATCCAAATCACACAACGCAGCTTGTTTTTTGGGTGTAAACTCCAAACTACCATGCGTTCCGAAATGAATCATAGCATCCGCCTTGAACCCGTACTGCATCCACAAATAAGCGGCCACGTAGGAATGAGGGGGTGCGACATCCGTCCCGTGTACAATCTGGAAAGCATTATCCCCACCTCCGGCTGCCGGCTGCGGCATAATGACCACGTTCCCGAACTGTATGCGGGATACCCCTAACTTACCATCGGCAGTACTCATGTATTCCCCGGGAAACTCCCCGAAAGCAGCTACCACCTCGGCATATTTTTCCGGCCGTAAAGCCTGTTTCACCCAACTCTCGTACTCCTCTTTTGAAATCAGTAGCGGGTGACTCTCTTTCAGAAAACGATCCATCACCCCGTTCGCATAAGTACCGAATACGGCTCCTTCCGCCATGATCATCTTCTCCAACTCCTTGGAATTTGCCGGAAGATTCTCGACCCTATATCCCTCTTCCTTCATCTTTTTCAAAAGATTATACAACGAGGGAACCACTTCCATTCCGGCAGCACTCATGGCACTTTGTCCCGGACCTTTATAATAGTAAATAACAACTCGTTTCTCGCTATTCGGCTTTTCCTTCAAAGCCAACGTCTTCTGAATATTCTCCACGTATGTCTTCAACCGTGAAGGAACTGCAAAAGAATGACGCAATCCCTCTTTATCCTCGTACTGGGCAAAGAGTGCCGACGTCCGGATGGCCCCGTCAATTTCAGGGGTAACGATACTCTGTGACATAAATCCCCCGGACATCCCCATCGGATCTTGTTCCCATTCTTCTACCAGACTATTTACGGTCAACGGGGCAAACAACAGGATATTACGTTCCTCCAGATATTTCACGACCTCATCTCCCAGCCTGCCATGAGCCATATTGATAATAGCATCCGGGCTAATTTCACGCACAAAATCAAGCAGACGCCGTAAAGACAAAACCGGGTAAACATTATACCCCACTCGCTCCAATGTATCAATCAATCCCGTGGCATCTGCCATCTGCCCGGTCACCACAATCTTTTTCGCCCCCTCCTTATATAATTGCTTACTCTTCAAATACTTCTCGTACTCTTCCACGGAAATAAAATCAAGCTCATCTCCCGGCTTATCCATATCGACATGATACAACACATCCGAAGACCTCTCGATCGGGGCTCCCGGTTCCTCCACGGAAATCAACTTCTTATCCATATTCTTCCGAATATAGTTCAGCATATTCTTGTAATTCCGTCTTCCACCGCTTCCCAGATAACCCCGCAAAGCGACTTGGTCAACAGAATCAATCGTGCATATATTATTCGCCGGATTCGTCGCCATTGTCGTGTACACGAGTACACCTTTATCTGCCGCTTTCTGTATCTGCTGCCGCTGTTCCTCCACGACACGCAGCCCCATGCCATTCACAAACACCATATCAAAACCGGACAACCGATCCAGTTTCTCCACGGGTACCTCCTGTAATTTAATAAATGAATTGTCATTCGCCTTCGCAATACCTCCCATCGTAATCGTCTGGAAATTCACGAAAGCAATCTTGGTGGTTCCGAACCAGACGTTGTACGCCCAGATCCCCAACAAGACGATAATTAAAAGACACCCCAACGCAAGCCACTTTTTTCTCATCAGTATTCTCTTTTATGGATTATAATTTTAATAAATCTGCTATATTCACCGACAACGTCCCGATAAAACCTATGCCCCTCTGCGGGGTCACCGATTGATCGGCAGTCACATTTTTATCCTTGAAATCAAACAGGTTATCAATACCTGCCGTGAAACGGAAACCTCTTGGGAAACGGGCACCGAGATTCAAGGAACAGAACGTCCGGCTCTCATATTCATTTTTCACGTAACCACCCGCACTATTCTTGTACCATGTCTCCACCGAAGACATCCACCGCCCGTTCAAGGCTGCCGACAAAGTAACCTTCCCGAACGTTTTGGAATAATTTGCCGTAAAAGTCAAACTATGCGGACGATCACTCGCCATATTATACCCATCCACTTCGGAATGTACATCAATATAAGCGTAAGCACCTTTTAGGGTTAAACCATTTTTAAAACGGAACTGTGCCATCACGTCAACACCCGTTCTTGTTGCATCATCTGCATTATAATATTGCTGATCTTTCCCGTCCGAGGTCAAGCCCAAAGCGATCTCGTCAAAGAATCTCGTATAATAACCGGAGACGGAACCATTAAAAATTCCTTTCGTCACCTCGGCCGAAAACGTTCCCTGGTGACTAATCTCAGGCTCCAAATCTTCGTTACCGTATATCATGAAAAATCCCTGTCCGCCCATATCATATTCACTATGCAATTCTTTCAAAGATGGTATACGAAATCCCATCCCGTAGCCACCGCGCAGCGTCAAAACACCATATTTATACATCAACGAAATTTTCGGGCTGGCGTGGAAACCGTATTTTGAATGACAATCCGAACGAACCCCAGCCAACACGCTAAACGAATCACTCACCTTATAATCTTCCTGCAAATACAAAACATACGTCTGGGCATCAAATTTCTTCCCCGAACCATTATCAAACCAATAATGTTGCAATTTCTGCGTATTCACTTCTATCCCGGCCGTCAAGGTATGTTTTTCATGGATATATCCGGTATAATTCAACCGAACGGTATTGGTTAAATCTCCAAAAACCTTTTTAGAAGGCAATGAAGTGGTATAAACGTAACGCTTTTCGTAATTCTCAAACACATACGAGAAATCCAGTATATGAGAATCATTAATAGCGTAATAAACCCGAGGATTTATACTGTAATTAGAAAAGCGATCCTGTTCTTTTTGCTCCACGTACTCCAACACGTCATTATTATAATATGTCCCATTCAATGAGATCCGAAAATTCTCGTTAAACGTGTAACTCAACTTCTGATTTGCTTGCCAAATCTCGAAACCATTTACACTCGACATCCCTTTCTCCGAAGTATCCGCAACCACGGAATCTCTCCCGTATATATCCTTATAATACGAATACTCGATTTGCCCTTCTTTATCTTTTAAGGCATAAGCATCTCGCTTACGGTAGGAAAGAGATGTCAATGCAGAGAAACGTCCTTGTTTAGTCCCCAAAGACAAGGAATATTTACTCTCATCATTATTTCCATAACGCACAGAAACGTTCCCCGTGAAAGGACGATTCGCATCTTTCGTAATAATATTCACCACTCCCCCCATTGCCTGAGAACCGTAAAGAGTGGACATCGGTCCCTTGACAATCTCAATACGTTCCACATTATCCATATCAATCAAACTATAATCAATATTATTACTGGACCCCTCTCCGGCAACACGTTCTCCATCAATCATAAATAACACGTATCCTCCGGCAGATCCTTGGAATTTCAATTCCGGCAATCCGGAACCATGGGCCAGCCCGAACTGTAAACCCGGCATTTCATATTCCAGTAAACTTTGCAAATCCAATGGATTCACCTGTGCTATATCTTCCGATGAAATCACGCGGGTAAGCACCGGAACATCCTTCAACGGTTTCAGCGTACGGGTTCCCGTGATCACTACCTCATTCAACGCGTTATTACTCGGCTCCAACACGAAACGATACAAACTGTCAACCCCAGGGGTCACGTCCCGCTCTTGCGGTTCATATCCCGTGAAACTCACCCGTAACACACACTTATTCTTCGATGATAACTTAAAAGAAAACTCCCCTTTAGCATTTGTCCCGGCCCCGACCACCGTTCCTTTTACCCACACGGATGCTCCCGGTAATCCCTCGCCCTTCTCATCGGTAACAATTCCCTGCACTTTAAAAGAAGGAGCCTCATTGGTATGCTCATCAGCCATCAATACTGACGACAAAAGAATAAAAAACAATATCAACAAATCACGCCTCATAAAATTCTTTTTTTACGGAAAAAACCGTAAGAGAAAGTCTGTTCCTCTTACGGTTGATAAATCATGAATAAAAATTATTTTAGAGGAAACTCGTAATCAAATGTAGCAGCCTCATTCTTACCCGTGGCATCAGACATATCCGTGAAACGCAATTTTGCATATTCGCCGCCGGCAGTCTTCACAACAAACACTTTACCATTAATTTCATAAGAATACGGGGGCATTGATCCGGTAGGAGTTGCCGTTACCCATTTAGCCAGCACTTCGTTAACCTTCGTGGGTTGATACCCAACAAAACCACTCATCATTCCCGACATATCCACCATGACTTCCCCATCCACATCTGAAGTGAAACTTTCTCCGGTAACACTGGCAGAAGTAACACTTTCCAAATCCGTGGTCTGTAACATGACGGCTGCCCCACCATTCGTCTTTACATCATACCGATGGAAAGCAATATCCCAATCGAAAGAAGTTTCATCACCATCCACTCCATAAGTCTTTCCGGTAGATTCCCCTGCAAAGGTTCCTCCCATATTCATCTGCATACCTCCATCTTCCATAGCCTTTACATTCATATACAAAGCAAGACTAAAGTCTGCATCTTTCGTCGTACCGATTGTTCCATTTATCGACATGTAATAATCCGTCGTGGTTTCATCGTCCTTTTCCATCGTAACAACCGACTTCTCACTTGAGATATTCCATACATCCCCCTCTTTTTTAGCAATGGCTTTTAAAGAAAAACTAGCACCCGTTGTTTCTGTTCCACTCATTCCACCAATTTCACAAGCCGGGAAGGAAATAACCACGGTATCTCCGACACCTTCATTAATCACCATCAATAAAGAATCGGTATTCTTTATAAGAGTATTAGAATTCAAATCTCCATAATATACTCCCGTTACAGCCCCTTCCATACTCTTCACTTTCAACGTTTTCACCGTCTTCCCCTCTTTGAAACTAAAATATGACCAAGCATCATATGGATCACAATCTACGGTAACGGACTCTCCATTCCAAGAACCACCATTATCATCATCATCCGTACAAGCCGCAAAACACGCACCAAACAACATGATAACCACAAGAAACCAATTCATCTTTTTCATTATATTTAAAAATTTAGTTTAACAACAATTTAGTGTCGCAAAAATAAAGTAGCCCACTCCCTCCCACAATCCCTTAAAATGGGTAAAAAACGCCATTTACATACTTGATTATAGGGATAAGATCAAGACTTGTTTCTTTGGTTCTTACCGACAAAATTTAAAATTAGCATCGTACATTATTCTCCAACATTAATTTCGTGTGATTTTTATTACCTTTGCAACTCATTACGAGAACTAAAAAAGGATTAACATGGAATACAATTTCAAGGAAGTCGAAAAAAAGTGGCAAAGCTACTGGCAAGAAAACAAAACTTACCGGGTGGAAGTCGATCCTTCCAAGCCCAAATATTACGTGTTGGATATGTTTCCTTACCCATCCGGGGCAGGGTTACACGTGGGACACCCGCTAGGCTACATCGCTTCCGACATCTATTCCCGTTACAAACATCTGAAAGGATTCAATGTCCTGCATCCCATGGGATATGACGCATACGGTCTGCCCGCAGAGCAATATGCCATCCAAACCGGACAACATCCGGCCATCACCACGGAGAAAAACATCCGTCGCTACCGGGAACAAATGGATAAAATCGGATTCTCCTTCGACTGGGACCGTGAAATCCGAACCTGCGATCCGGAATATTACAAATGGACCCAATGGACTTTTATCCAGATGTTCAACAGTTTCTATTGCTTTGACGAGCAAAAAGCCATGCCGATTACCGAACTGGTAAAAGCATTCGAGGCCGTCGGAACCCAAGGATTAAACGTCGCTTGCGGTGAGGAAATGGACTTTACCGCCGAGGAATGGAAAAACAAGAGTACGAAAGAACAACAAGAAATATTACTGAACTACCGTCTTGCCTATCTGGCTGACACCATGGTAAACTGGTGTCCCCAACTGGGAACCGTACTGGCAAATGACGAGGTAAAGGAAGGATTATCTCTTCGCGGAGGTTATCCCGTGGTACAAAAGAAGATGCGTCAATGGTCATTGCGGGTTTCCGCCTATGCCCAAAGATTACTTGACGGGCTTGACAACATTGATTGGTCCGACTCCTTGAAAGACATCCAACGTAACTGGATCGGTCGTTCACAAGGAGCAGACGTGAGGTTCGACGTGAAAGACTCCGATCTGAAATTAGAGATTTTCACCACCCGTCCCGACACCATCTTCGGGGTTAGTTTCATGGTTTTAGCTCCCGAGTCAGACTACGTGAAACCGTTAACAACTCCCGAACAGGCTGATGCCGTTGCCGAATATTTGGATTACGTGTCCAAACGCACGGAACGGGAACGCCAGACCGAAGTGAAAAAGGTTACGGGAGTCTTCACCGGATCTTATGCCATCAACCCGTTCACCAACGAGGCTATACCCATCTGGATCAGTGAATACGTTCTTTCCGGCTACGGAACCGGAGCCATCATGGCTGTACCGGGACACGATAGCCGTGACTACGCCTTCGCCAAACACTTCAACCTGCCCATCGTACCCGTTGTCGATGACGGGGAAGGACATGATATGTCGGAAGGCTCCTACGATGCAAAAGCAGGTAAAATGATCAATAGCGGCATTATCAACGGCATGGAAGTCAAAGAGGCCATCGCCTACATTGCCGGAGAAGTAGAAAAACGAGGCATCGGTAAAAGCAAAATCAATTACCGCCTGCGTGATGCCATCTTCAGCCGCCAACGTTACTGGGGAGAACCGTTCCCCGTGTACTACAAGGACGACCTTCCTTACATGCTGGACGAATCCAAACTTCCGCTGGAACTGCCGGAAGTCGATAAATACCTGCCTACCGAGAGCGGGGAACCACCCCTCGGACGGGCTAAAAACTGGAAAACAGAAGACGGTTATCCATTAGAATTAAACACGATGCCCGGTTTCGCCGGTTCATCCGCTTATTTCTTACGCTACATGGACCCACACAACAATAAGGCATTAGTTGATCACGAAATATGCAACTATTGGAAAAACGTTGATCTTTACCTCGGTGGTTCTGAACACGCCACGGGTCACTTGATCTACGCCCGTTTCTGGAATATGTTCCTATATGACCTCGGCGTGGCTTGCGAGGAAGAACCCTTCAAGAAACTGATCAACCAGGGAATGATCCAAGGACGTTCAAACTTCGTGTACAGAATACAAGGCACAAACACGTTTGTTTCCGTCGGACTGAAAGATCAATATAAAACCACGGAAATCCACGTGGATGTCAACATCGTTAAGAACGACGTGCTGGATCAAGATGCTTTCCGGGCTTGGATGCCGGAGTACGCCAATGCCGAGTTTATCTTGGAGAACGGAAAATACATCTGTGGATGGGCCATTGAAAAGATGTCAAAATCCATGTTCAACGTGGTAAATCCCGACACGATCATCGAAGAATACGGGGCCGACACGTTACGCCTGTACGAGATGTTCCTCGGACCGCTGGAATTCAGCAAACCTTGGGACACGCAAGGGATCGACGGGGTGTACAAATTCTTACGCAAATTCTGGCGCCTGTTCCAAGTCGGCGAAGACTTCAGCGTAAGCGACGAGATACCTTCCAGAGAAGAGTTAAAAGTGCTGCACAAAACCATCAAGAAAGTGGAATACGACATCGAGAACTTCTCGTTCAACACGTCCATTCCGGCATTCATGATTTGCACGAACGAATTGACCGCCTTGAAATGTAACAAACGAGCTATCCTAGAACCTCTCGTGATCGCTCTCGCTCCTTTTGCCCCACACATGGCAGAAGAACTATGGAGCTTGTTGGGACACACCCAAAGTATCACGAAAGAGTCATTCCCCAAATGGGAAGAAAAATTCCTAGTGGAGGACGCTTTTGAATACCCGGTATCTTTCAACGGCAAAGTTCGTTTCAAACTATCCATGCCTTTGACGGCAACTAACGCTGATATTGAGGCCGCAGTCAAAGCTGCACCAGAATCAACGAAATGGCTAGAAGGAAAAGAGATCAAAAAGATGATCATTGTCCCGAAGAAAATCGTGAACATCGTTATCGGATAAATCAAAGTAAAAAAGAGGAGAAATCTCCTCTTTTTTACTCTAATTATTTTTCGCATTAGGGACAATGAACAACACGCTACACGTCCCGATCACCCCTAAACCCAAAAGCAGCAAACGCACATGCCAGTTCTCGAAAACCACGAAAGCCGAAATAGAAATCATCGTCCACATACACACGATCGATACCGCTTTTGTCTTCCACCCGACACCTTTACGTTCCTGAAAACGCCTTAGGTAAGGTCCCAACCATTTCGAACGGTGTAAAGCATCATGTAATCGTTTCGAACTATTATAGAACAACCACGAACTCAACAACAAAAAGGGTGTAGTCGGTAACCCGGGAACAAAAATGCCTATAATCCCCAAAACCACGGAAATACAACCGATGATGATATATATCGTTCTCTTCATCGCACTTACTCTTCCTCTTCACCCGGCATAAAAGCCTTTACCACCGCCTCGTTATACTGCGTCAACTTATTGCTCTTGTGAATTTTTTTCAAAATCTTCCGATCTGTCGAAGGCATGAAATACTCCCAGAACGTTTTCATCTTCATCAACAACTGATGATCCCCCTGCAATCGTTCGGCATAAGCCGCAAGTAATTCGGCATGAAACGCCTTGAACCTCCTTAATCGTTCCTCCCCGGCAAGCACCTTATCTTCCACGTACTCTTGTGCCAAGGCCGGGTTCGCCAACAAACCTCTCCCGATCATCACTCCCTCCAAACGAGGGAAACGCTCCGTCACAGTTTGAATATCCTCCAAGGTCAAAATGTCCCCGTTATAATACAACGGATGTTCACACCCCTTATAGAACGCCTCGAAAGCCTCCTTATCCGTCTCTCCCTTGTATTCCTGCACCCCCACCCGGGCATGAAGAAATATAGCTGCCAACGGGGCCGCGTTCAACAAGGGTAATAATTTCAAACATTCCCCCGGATCTTCCCACCCTAACCGCATTTTCACGGAACATTGTATCTCCGGAAAATCCTTCACCACCCCCAGCAAGGCCTCCACCCTCTCCGGGTGAGGTAACAATCCGGCTCCCTTTCCCCGTCGGGAAATCATCGTGAACGGACATCCCATGTTAATATCCACCTGCTTGTATCCCCGTCCTTCCAACATCTGCAAGCAAACATCCAACTCCGCAGGCTCTCCACCCAACACTTGGGGAACCAGTAACTCCACGCTATTTAACTCCGGATCACAATCCTTCATATCCCTTGAACGAAACGAATCCTCTTTCTCCACCCGGATAAACGGCGTGTAATAAGCATCCACTCCCCCGAAATACTTCGTATGCAGATTTCGGAACGTCCAATCGGTAAGCCCCTGTACCGGGGCAAAATGTATCTTATACTTTTTCTGTTTTTCCATATTCAATTATAAAATCACCTCGATTGCAACAAATATACCGTATTTCTTCCCGTATACGAAAAGAAAAGAAACAAATTTCCCCTTTTTTCTCGTACAACTATCTGAAATAATCATTAACTATGCCTCAAAATTCGTGATATGAAATTTTTACTCTGCCCCAAATGCGGAATACGCCGCTTTTACGTGAAAGACGAGAAGGGAAATAACTGTCTCGTACAAGTCACGACCGACTATGTTGTTGTCCCCGTTCACGAGGGAGATTCCCTAGAAGGATTCGACACGGAAACCCTTTATTGTCTCGGATGTTCGTGGAGCGGCAGTCCTAAAAGCTTGAAACGTTATTAATACAAATACATCATCCTATGAAACATCTGACATTTATACTATTACTGGTCATGACCTGTTCACTGGCAAAGGCCCAGCAAGACGACAGGGGGTATATCGTGAAAGTAGGCGAGAAAGCCCCGAACATCGAGTTATTGTTTCCCGACGGAACCAAGAAACAACTAAAAGACCTGAAAGGAAAAGTCATCATGATACAATTCACCGCGAGTTGGTGCGGGGTTTGCCGTAAGGAAATGCCTTTCATCGAAAAGGACATCTGGCTAAAATACAAGAACAACCCGGCATTCGCCCTCTTCGGCATCGACTTCAAGGAGAGCAAAGAAACCACCGAAAAGTTCGCCAAGGACATCAAAATCACCTATCCTCTACTCCTTGACCCGGAAGGCAAAGCATTCTACACCTACGCCGCGCAGGGAGCCGGAGTCACCCGTAACATCATCATCGACAAAAAAGGCAACATCGCCTTCCTCACCCGTCTCTACGACCCGAAAGAATTCGAGGAAATGGTAAAAGTCATTGATAAACTTTTAAAAGAGAAATAAAAACGAGGCCGTCTAACAAGTCTTATCTAGTGCCTAAAAACTACCCCCTCCAACTCCCCCTGTGTAAGGGGGAGTTAGTGGGGGTAGTTTTTTTTAATTGACTTTTTGGACATCCCCGGTTTCTTTACCGGTTTGCGTGCCGGTTTCTTTTTCTTCTTCTTGCCTCCACGGTGTTTTATCAAGAAATGTACAACGAGGAAGATCACAATCACAGCAATAACCGCTATCACCTGTTGATTTCTTGTCGGACGATACGCACCTCCCGATGCCTGTCCCCCATCCCATGACACGTGCGAAAGCGTGTCCGCCTCCAACACCCGCTCCAAATCATCGGGTAATTGAGAAAAGAAATCAATCCCCGTCATCTTCTCCACCTTATCTACGGAAACGGCAAAACTATTCAAGGGACGCTTGCTCTCTTCGTTAGGCAACACGTAAGCGATCATTTGCTGCTTGGAAGGCGAATAAAACAATTTATAGTAATACCCCGGAACCGTCACTTTCCCCTTGCCAATCGCACCTTTATTACTCTTGAAAATCGGGCCTGTCACCACGTAAAGTTTCTCCTTCCGGGCCCGGTTACGCACGTGTTCCTCCAGCTCTTTCCAGATTCCCCGGTTAAACATCGGCACTTGGGGAGACATATTCGACATGTAGAACGTCTCGCTCATCGCCTTCGCATTAAACGACATATCCGCCGCGGGACACAAATGCCCCCGGTCGTAACCGCTCCGCTTGTAATCGTCAGGCGTGGCACTCCAACGGCTGATCTTCGGGTCCACCCGGAAATCATTTTTCCGGCTCGCTTTCCCAGTCAAGTTCGCGGAACCTAACTCGTAATACACCCAGTTCGCCTGTTTATGCTCCTTGTTGAATCCCAAGCAATAATGCTTGTAATCCACCCGTATCCCGTCATCATACACCGGAATATAGCGCCCGTCGGCAAAACTACCTAAGGCAAGAAACAGAAACAGGAGGCCAAAAATCAGCCTCCCGTGTAATATACTCTTCATCAATTATTGTTTAATCGCTTCCTGCAACGTGTTATCAATCTGACCAAGAATCGGGTAGAATCCCTCATCATCTATCGTATGACGAGCAATATACGCCTCGATCCGAGTACGCAAAACCTGGTAGGACTCCTTGATTCCCTTCTCGTCCCGTTTCAATCCGCGACGGGCAGCATAATTCGCCATCTCGTTCACCAAGTCAAATGATTTCAGGTAATTCTGAATCTGCTTATAATCCTTCAGATTCACCATTTCCGGACGATGTCGGTCCATGAAATCAAACGTGTACTCGTACAAGAACTGGGTTCTCGTCACGTCGCTCAAATAACGGGAAACCCCAGTCGTATCCGCTGGCACGAAGACATCCGGCATGATACCGCCACCACCATACACGGTACGCCCGCCCACGGTCTGGTATTTCAGATTCTCGTCAAAAACAATACTATCTTTTTGTGAGAACTCCCCGTGAACCAAACGATTATAAAGATCATTATAATACTTCTCTTTCCCCTCGTTATACGGTTTCTGGATAGAACGTCCCGAAGGCGTGTAATAACGGGCCACCGTCAAACGCAAAGCCGAACCGTCAGGCAACATACGCTGCTCCTGAACCAACCCTTTACCAAACGAACGACGCCCGATAATCAACCCGCGGTCATTATCCTGTATCGCCCCGGCAAAAATCTCGCTGGCTGACGCACTAAACTCGCTAATCAACACATCCACGCGCAAATCCTTGAATTGCCCTTTGCCGTTGGACTTGTAATCCGTACGAGGTTGCGCCTGTCCCTGCGTGTAAAGAATCAAACGGTCGGCATCCAAAAATTCGTTAATCATCTGTATCGCTATCGGCAACACGCCACCTTCATTCTCCCGCAAATCGATAATAATTTTCCTCATCCCCTCTGCCTTCAACTTCACCAACGCCTGCATGAACTCGGCATACGTGTGCATACCAAAAGTATTCGTTTTCAAATAACCCGTCGTGTCATTCAGCATATACGCCACGTCCACGCTCTTCACCGGGATACTTCCGCGAACCACCTCTTTCTTGATCAACTTCGGCTCTCCTCTTCTAGCGATAGTCAACTCTACTTTCGTTCCCAGTTCCCCCCTCATCAACTCTTGAATCTTATCCTGGCCCATCTTTACCCCGGCAACCAAAGAATCGTTCACCCGCACAATCCGGTCCCCGTCCTTTATCCCGGCTTTCTCCGAAGGTCCACCCGGAACCACCTTCACGACGGTCACCGTATCTAGGTACTTGTAAAACTGGATTCCGACACCCCCGAAGTTTCCCACAATCCCCTCGTTCGCCCGTTGCATATCCTTCGCGGGAATATATACCGTGTGCGGGTCCAGATCCTTCAACAAGACCGGGATTGTATTCTCCACGATCTGCCTCGTGTCCACGGTATCCACGTACGAATTTTGTATCATACTGATAATCAAATCCAGCTTACTTCCCGTCACGGGCAAAAACATTTCCGAGGACGCTGACACTTGAGCCCGATCCGGCAAGAACCGGTTCAACATCATCCCGAACACGATGGCCAAAGCCAGCACGATCGGGGTCAACAAAGCCCTCAAATTACTCTTATTCATTCTCTTCCAATTTAATCTTTATTTTCTTGATTCTCGTTCAACTCGATAAATGCCACATCAATCCCGGCTTTCTGCAACAACTCGATCCCATCGACGCTCCGGTAATTCTCGGAATACACCACTCGCCGGATTCCGGCCTGAATGATTAACTTGGCACACTCGATGCAAGGAGAGGCCGTCACGTACAACGTTGCCCCCAAGCTGCTGTTATTTGACTTCGCAACCTTCGTGATCGCGTTCGCCTCAGCATGCAACACGTAAGGTTTCGTCTTGTTATTCTCGTCCTCGCAGATATTTTCAAACCCGGAAGGAGTCCCGTTATACCCATCGGATATAATGGCATCTCCCCGCACAATCAACGCACCAACCTGCCGACGTTCGCAATACGAATTTTCCGCCCATATCCGGGCCATTCTCAAATAACGTTCATCCAGTAACTGTTGCTTCGATTTACTCATCTATCTTTTTATTTTATTTTTTACGATTCCCGATAGCATCCAGCGTCTCGTAGAAATCAATTTTTCTTTCTCTCGGGACATCAATCTTATCCAAAATATCCCGGCTCATCTTCAAATATTTATCAATCGCCGCGAAAGCAAGTTCTTTAATACCCAAACGATCGTAGATTCGAGTCACCGCCTTGATCTTCTCCTCGTGGTCAAACTCTTTTCGTTCGATCCATCCCCACAACTCTTCTTTCGTCTCCGGATCAGCCAGTTCCAACGCCTTGATCAACATATATGTCTTTTTATTAGCAACAATATCACCTCCGATATTCTTCCCGAATTCCGCCACGTCACCATACACGTCCAAGTAATCATCCTGCAACTGGAATGCCAGCCCTAAGTATCCCCCGAATTCATACAAAGCGTTATACTCATGCTCCGGCGCATCAGCCAACAAAGCTCCATGCCGCAAACTTCCGGCAAGTAACACCGAAGTCTT
>NZ_JBCOSQ010000053.1:0-35750 GCF_040920905.1 Butyricimonas sp. RTP31003st1_G1_RTP31003_210430
AGCCACGGCGATCTGGGCCAATTCTTCTGCGGTCGGGTTAGGCAGTACGGCACAGTCGGCACACACGATTAGGCCGTTTTCTCCATATTCCGGTTTGTTGGTTAATAACAAGAATGCTCCTGATACAACAGACATACCCGGTAAGGTTTTCACGATCTGTAACGCGGGACGTAACACGTCTCCGGTAGCATTTTTTGCCCCGGCAACTTCACCATCGGCATCCCCGCTCTTGATCATCAAAGTGGCAAGGTATAGCGGGTCAAGAACGAGTTTCAAAGCTTGTTCTTTTGTCATACCTTTACTCTTGCGAAGTTCAACCAAAAGGTCTGCATACGCTTCTTTCTTCTCGTGATTTTCGGGATCGATGATTGTGGCTTTACCGATATTTTTCAATTCGAATTTCTCGGCCAACGCTTTAATTTCAGCCGGATTACCGATCAAGATGATTTGAGCAATACCTTCAGCTATCAAGATGTCGGCTGCTTTCAACGTACGTTCTTCTGTTCCTTCCGGAAGTACAATCCGTTTGTTGCACTTCTTCGCATTTTCTTTGATTTGTTCAAGGAGATTCATGATATTTTTATTTTAAATATATAGTTACTCGCAATCGTTAGCGCGAAAGTAGAAATAAATAATCAATTTGTAATGCAGACATTACAAAAAAGTTCATTTTCGGGGAAAAGTTTATTATTTACTCTTATTTCATTTTCCGAGCTTGAAACGAATACGCAATACTCCATCATTGAAATCGAACGAGATGATGCGGAACGTGCCGATCTCGGCCGTGTTGGTGACATGAAGTCCGATGCAGGCGCATTGATCGTAATTCCCGATACGAATTACCCGCACGGTCTTTATACCCGGTTCAGGAAGGCGGGTAAGGTTGATGCCTGCCGGAACCTGATCGATCGGGTAGAAAATTTCTTCCACGTTGATGTTTTGTTGTATAATGTCGTTTACCGCTTGCTCCACGGTGGCAATGTCTTCGGCAGAAGGTGTCGTTTTGAAGTGGTAATCACATTTGGATTTCTTTTTCTCTATATGGGCGGAGAAAGAACGTTCACAATGGAAGTATTTGACCATCTGAGAATTTAGTAGGTGTTCCGCTGTGTGCATCGGTGCGATTGACACATCCTGAAATTTTGGGGCTGCTTGGCTTATTTCCATCATAGACAAGTTTTTATTTTTAGACATAAAGACAAAAGTACATATTTTTCTGATGGGTGGTTATATATGTTTATATTCTCTGAATTTTCTTTTTATTTCGATACGTTCACCACCAAAGTTTATTAATAAGCCGTGGTCTGTATTGGTAGCGGTTAAGTAATTTACTAATTGGGTTTCGTGTATGGGAAGGAGATGTTGTACCGCTTTAAGCTCAATGATTATTTTTCCTTCTACGATTATGTCCGCTCTAAATTCTCCTACAATTTCATTTTTGTAATATACATTTATAGGAGTTTCTGTATCTGCATGAATACCTTTTTCTTTTAATTCTATTATCAATGCTTTCTGATAAACATTCTCAAGAAAACCCGCAGCAAGATGTGTTCTTACATCATAAGCACACTGAATAACAGTTTTTACCAGACTTTCTATTTCCATATTTCTTTTTTGTTCTTATGTTCTTCTGTCTTATAAACAAGATAATATGTCTCCTCAGTGTACGTTGAGGAATACTCTTGTTTGTTGGGTTGAATCTTTTGTTCCATATTTTTATTCGTGTTTGTCAAAGATGAGTTCATATTTTCTTAATCTTCGTTTGGATTTAAATGTCCATTTTTCCGGATTCCAGTAGGAGTATTCCACAGGAGTTGTATTGGCATAGATATGTTGAATCCATTTTCCCCAGAATTGAAGGTCATTGTCTTCAAACCTGTAATCATCTGGTTTATAATATTTGCCGCATAGTTCAGATCCTTCTTCCAATACTATTTTGGTGTGGGGGTAGACGACATGAGTGGTGTCGTCCAATCGAGTGTCCATATTTTCCTCGGTTCTCCAATTCCCATATAGCCGGAGCGTGTCGTAATTCACGATGATCCGGAGCGTGTCGTCCGTGTTGTTAATCACGTGGTACTCGTCCAGACACCAGTAATCGCATCCTGTAAATAGAATTGCTAGTAGGGAGAAAAGTAATGTTTTTAGTCGGTTCTTGTTTTTCATGTTGTATTGTTATTGGTTGCGTGTAATATAAAATGCCTGAGGTGTATCTTGTAACTACAAGTGTAATGCTTTTTAGGAGAATAAACAATCGAAGTGAAAATAATTTCTTGGTTTGAATTAAATCACTAACTTTGTCGCTTGATCGGGTGGGATTTTCCCACCGCGGGATCACTTGACAAGTGGTTCCGGTTTAAATTTAGGTTTAAATAAAACTGTAATTATGAAGTTATTAGAAGGAAAGACCGCCATTATCACGGGGGCATCAAGAGGAATCGGAAAGGCTGTGGCATTGGAATTTGCCCGTCAAGGAGCGAACATCGCTTTCACCGATTTAAGATATGATGAAATAGCTCAGGAAACCGAAAAAGAAATTGCCGCTTTGGGTGTGAAAGCTAAAATGTTTGCTTCCAATGCTGCTGATTTCGCGGCTACGAATGCTACCGTGGATGAGATTGTTAAAGAATTCGGACGTGTAGATATACTTGTAAATAATGCTGGTATCACGAAAGACACCTTGTTAATGCGTATGAGTGAGGAACAATGGGATGCCGTGATCAACGTGAATTTGAAATCTGTGTTTAATTTCACGAAAGCCGTGTCTGCCGTTATGTTACGTCAGAAATCGGGTTCCATTATCAGCATGAGTTCCGTGGTAGGAGTGAGTGGTAATGCCGGACAAGCAAACTATGCTGCATCTAAAGCCGGGATTATCGGATTCACGAAGAGCGTGGCCAAAGAACTTGGCTCTCGTAATATTCGTGCTAACGCTGTTGCTCCAGGATTTATCATTACCGATATGACCGCACAATTGTCCGAGGACGTGCGTAAGGAGTGGGCTGCTAAAATTCCATTGAAGAGAGGCGGTACTCCGGAAGATATTGCAAAGGTATGCGTATTCTTGGCTTCTGATTTGTCTGCTTACGTGACAGGTCAGACAATCCACGTTTGTGGGGGAATGAATATGTAATATCCGCCTAAAAGTTTGGTTATAATTGTCGTAGATGGAGACGGTAGGGGTATTGAAATTCAATACCCCATTTTTTTTACCGGATGTTGAATTGTGAAACAGGAGCCTTCTCCAACTTTGGAGGTTACCGTGATTGTCCCTTTTAGATGCTCTATGATTGTATGGCTGATTGCTAAGCCTAGTCCTGTTCCTTGAACAAAATTGTCACCTTTGTAGAATCGTTCGAAAATACGGTTCATCTTATCTTCGTCAATTCCGGTACCTGTGTCTTTCACGAAAATGGAAACCTGATCGTTATTCTGCTTGTAACCGAGTGTGACTGTTCCTTTGGAGGTGAACTTGATAGCATTGTTGATCAAGTTGTTAATGACTTGTTTTAAGCGTAGGGGATCGGTCGTGATGATCGTGTCGGTTGCAGGAAGGTCCAGAAGTAATTCTACCTCTTGCGGGACGTTTATTTGTTGGGCTCGTAGGATATTTTGTAATAGAGGCGTAAGCGGTTGTTCTGTTATGTTGAAAACCATCGTGTTGGATTCTATTTTTGAGAGATCGAGTATGTCGGATATAAGTGCCAGTAGCTGTTCGCAATTCAAGTGGATCAGTGATAAAAATTCTTTGATTTCCTCTTTCTTGAAGGCCATATCTCCATCAACCAGTAAATTGGAAAAGCCGACAATGGCATTTAATGGTGTCCGAATTTCATGACTCATGTTGGCGAGGAATGCACTTTTAAGTTTATCGCTTTGTTGTGCTTTGTCACGGGCTTTGGTTAATTCTTCTTCAATTTTTTTGTGTTCCTGTGTACTCATGCAGACGCCAACGAGCCGGAAAGGAATTTGTGTTCCTTGTCCGAGATAAGAAGATTGAGCCTCGAACCATTCCCATTTTCCGTCTCCCCGATGAAGACGGTAGCTCACAGGATCTTCGATAAAATTCCCTTGGACTTGGAGTGTGAGGGCTTCGAGTACTCCGGCTATGTCATCGGGATGTACCAGTTGGGCAAATTGTTCGTTTGTCAGCGTACAATCCCCGGCCGGAATGTCAAGATGTTCGAAATAACGGGGATCGATAGTCATCAGATTACATTTCGTGTCATATGACCAGGGAAATATCTTCGTGCGACGTAAAGCCATATTTAACACGTATTCTTGGGTAAGTTCCGTCACGACGTTGCGAAACGTGAATATGATACAATTTGAGCCTTTTTCTACGATAACATTTTTGAAATAACCTTTCGCTAGAAAAGAGGTCGTGTTGATGGTCCCGTAAATGAACGTGTCAGGTGGGAGCGTAACTTCCTGCTCGTCTTTTTGCAGGCGCCCTAAGAGTTCGTCCAGAATATTGATATTCTCATGGGAAATTGAAAATACTTCCCGAATGTTTTTATTCTTTATGTCTTGTTTCTGTATTCCTAGTTCGGCTGCGGCCTGATGATTTACTTGTTTGATACTTCCATTCGGGGCTAATAGTATAAATCCAGCCGGTACGGAATCAAGAAGTTCACGAGCGAACTTTTGTTGCGTGTCTAATTGCTTTTCCTTTACCAGTCTTTCGTGTTTCCGTTTTCGTGCTATCAAGTAGAAAACGAGGGAGAGAATGACGATAGCGGCCAATAGAATAATGTTTAATATTATACTGTATCGAATAGACGCGTCGCTAGTGAATAAATTTATCTGGTCAATCATGATATTTTGCGTGTTGTGTTGTTTAATTGATTGTTCCTGTATTCCCGCGGAGACATCTTCATGATACGTTTAAAGAATTTCGTGAAGGCGGGTGGAGAGGAAAAATTCAGACTATAACCGATTTCTTGTATGGTTTTGGTACTTGAAACAAGTAGGGATTTTGCCAGCGTGATCACGTAATAGTCGATCCATTCCCCGGCAAATTTTCCACTTGCAACATGAATGACTGATGATAGGTATTTAGGAGTCAGGCATAATTTGTTCGCGTAGAAAATAATGTCACGTTCTTTGAGGTGATATTCTTCAACGAGGGTGATGAAACGGTTGAATATGCTATCGGGGTGTGATAACTCGAAATTTTTATCTTGCATATGACGGTAAACGAAATTGTAGAGATCGTAAAATAAAGCATGTGCTAGTTTATGTACGGCTAGTTCAGAAAAATGAGGATTCAGTTTATCTGTTTTCCTAGATAGCAATGAATAATATGATTCCAATAGTTTAATTTCATCCTCATTGAGTCCGACTACCGGATGATATTGCATTTTGAACCGCAAGGGAATCATTTCTTGACATTTCTCTTTAAAATAGTCTGGCGAAATGAAAATAATCCTCGCTTCGTAATCCGGTGTTGTATGAATCGGTTTGATGACTTGTTTGGGTAGCACGACAATCAAGTGATTCTTTTTAATACGATAGTTTTGGGTGTTGATCATGATTTCTGTTTCTCCCCGGGTGCAAAGCGAGAAAGAACAGGTTTCTGTCACGATGATCCCCTGTTTCTTGATTTCTTCTCCAATGAATGCTTTTTCATTGGTCACGTGGTTATAAATGATTAGACTTTCCGAGGTATAATCCGGGGATACCCGCCGGGCGAGTTCCTTGATGTTGATAGTCGTGGATTCTTTCATTTTTCCATCTAAATAGTTAGGCAAAGGAATGAATAATCTACTATATATCCAACGGTATTCCGACGTTTAGTTTATTTATACCGTCCTAAAGGAAACTAATAATTTATTGACGATTCATACGCTTTATCCGGGAAGTTCTTTTTTCTCGATGACCGTTTGGTTATTTCCCGGAATATTTCTACTTTTAAAACATCATATTTGAATGGTTGCCGAAAAGTCAGGCCGTGATTGTGGCTCACTTTTTGTAAACTCAAAATAAAACAAACAAGTAATTTCATGGAAAGGCGTGTAAAATATAAGATGAAAGCCGGGCTAAAAATAGTCGGGGCGTTCTTATTTGTAGGCTTTTTAGCCTCATGTAGTAGTTACAAAGTGCTGAATATAGACGTGTTGCATCCGGGAGAGCTGAATATCGGAAACAAGAATGCACAAATTTTGTTTATCGACCGGAAATTGGTGCATGAGTCGGATTCTCTCTCTGCGTACCAGTTGTTTGCTAGTTTGCGGTTACGGAGAGACGAGGTTGTCAATCATTTCTATAATGGGGTGCGTGACGGGTTACGTAACGGGGTACAACCTATCTTACTGGTTAAAGGGTTGGGATTGAACACGGGATATATTCCGGACGGGTATACCCCTGCACCGATTTCCCCGGCAGGTATTGCCGCATTGGAAAAGATTTCCGGACAAACATACGTTCTCTCGGTGGAATATTGTAAGTTCGGGTTGGATGGTGCGAGTCGGTTGATGCTTGATACCAATCTTTTCGTGCGTTTATATGACCCGGATGGTGTTGTGGTGGATTCCGCAACTACTCATAAATTGGATGATGTGGACGAGACGCTGTTCGAGGGAAATAATTATGATATAATATGTAATTTCTTCTACAATAACGGGGTGAAGTACGCGGAACGTTTGACGCCGACATGGAAACCCGAACAACGTAGGATTTACACGAATAACCGTCTGTTGAATCTCGGTTACTATCATTTTGAGAACGAGAATGATGAAGAGGCTCAGCGGATATGGAATGCGGCCTTGAACCTGAAGCCCAGGGTAGCGGCTCGTGCCGCGGTGAACTTGGCATGGTTCTATGAAAAAGATGGTAACTTCTCGTCAGCAAAAGCTTTATTGGAGGCGGCTTTGAAAACATTACAAGCAAATAACATCAATGACAACTTGTCCGTATATATTACGGATTACATAAAGCGTTTAGAGAAACGTATCAAGGATGAAACCAAAATTATGGAACAGTTATAAACGATTTTAAAGCATGAGAAATTTCGATTATTACAATCCCGTGAAAATTCTTTTCGGGAAAGGAAAAATTGCCGAGATCGCAAAATGGATTCCGAAAGGGATGAAAGTTATGATGACCTACGGTGGTGGAAGCATCAAGAAAAACGGTGTCTACGAACAAGTGATGGATGCGTTGCAAGGGTTTGATATTGTAGAGTTCGGGGGTATTGAGCCGAACCCGAAATACGAGACTTTGATGCGGGCCGTGGAATTGGCAAAACAGGAAAACGTGGGATTTCTTCTAGCTGTAGGAGGAGGTTCCGTGATTGACGGGACGAAATTTATTGCTGCTGCAACTTGTTTCGAGGGGAATGAACCTTGGGACATCGTGGCAAAAGGCGCACGGGTGAATGCGGCACTTCCGTTGGGAGCTGTACTGACCCTTCCGGCTACAGGATCGGAAATGAATAGTGGCGGTGTGATCACTCGCCAGTCCACTTTGGAAAAATTGGCGTTCAATTCTCGCCATGTGTTCCCGAAATTCTCTGTACTGGACCCGATGGTAACTTATTCATTGCCCATGAAACAAGTGGCTAACGGGGTGGTTGACACTTTCGTGCATGTCATGGAACAATATTATACTTTCCCGGAACAAGCTGAGATTCAAGATCGTTTCTCTGAATCAATCTTGAAGACTTTGATTGAGTTGGGACCGAAGTTGATTCATGCCGAGAAACCGAATTATGAAGATCGGGCCAACTTCATGTGGGCAGCCACGATGGGGTTGAACGGTTTGATTGCCTGCGGGGTATCGCAAGACTGGTCAACTCACCATATCGGTCATGAATTGACCGCTTTCAACGGGTTGGATCATGGGATCACGCTGGCGATCGTTTTACCGGGAGTGATGAATGCCACGAAAATTAAACGTCGTGAGAAATTGTTGCAATATGCCGCACGTGTGTGGAATATTGACACAGATCAGCCCGATGCTGCCGATCAAGCGATTGCCCGTACGGAACAATTTTTCAATGAATTGGGCGTGAAGACCCGCCTGTCTGATTATGGCGTGGGTATCGACACGATCGACCGTATTGAAAAGCGTTTCCGTGAACGGGGGGATTTTGCTCTAGGTGGTATCGATGATGTGAACGTGGATAATGTGAGAGCGATATTAACTTCAAGACTTTAATAATTGAAAATGGAGAATTGAAAATGGAAAATGGCAAAAGTGTCTTTTTTCAAATTCAATTCTCCATTTTATTTTGTTTACAGAAATTGAAAATCGACTTTTAGTTCAGGATTAATCCCTCTAATTTTCAATTTTCAATTTTCAATTTTCAATTGCCTATGTTGCGTGTATATCGGGCCTCAGCCGGTGCGGGGAAGACGTTTGCTTTAACGATGGAATATTTCAAGATCGTTTTCAATGTTTCTTCTGAGTATAAAAATGTGCTTGCCGTGACCTTTACCAATAAGGCCACGGAAGAAATGAAATCCCGTATCGTGCGGGAATTGAACAAGCTGGCGGAAGGTCAGAAGAGTGATTACCGGGAGGAACTTAAACGGACGCTGAAATTGACAGACGATCAGGTAAGGGAACGGGCCGGAGTGTTACGTACTTTGATTCTGCACGATTACGGGCGGTTATCCGTGACGACAATTGATCGTTTTTTTCAACGGGTAATCAAAGCGTTTACCCGTGAACTGGGGATATTTCCCGGTTATAATGTCGAGTTGGATAGTGACTACGTGTTACAGCGAGCCGTGGATCAAGTGATGCAACGCATGAATAAGGATAAGGAGCTAAGGGCGTGGATTACCGAGTTGATGAGTGATAGCGTGGAGGATGCCAAATCGTGGAGCGTGAAGAGTAAGATTGCGGAGCTGGGGAAGGAGTTGTTTGGAGAGAGTTATATGCTCTTCGACAAGGATGTGAGGGACAAGTTTAACGATCGAGGATTCCTGAAAGGTTATAAGATGTTCTTGCAAGGTGTGATCTCCCGTTTCGAGGATCGCATGGAGATGTTCGGTCTGTCTGCTTGCCGGAATATCGAGGAGAATGGATTGCACGCGGAAGATTTTAAAGGAGGGAAACGAAGTTTTATAAATTATTTTTACAAATTGCGGGATAAGAGTCTGGATAAGATTCCCGATTCTGCCCGAAAAGCAATAGATAATCCAGATGAATGGGTGACCAAAAAGCATGATCCGTCGATCCGGACATTGATTGAGCATATCTACCCGGAACTGAATACGAACCTGCGGGAAAGTGTCGAGTATTATGACGAGAATTTTCGGGATTACGTGTCTGCGGTTTTGCTCTCGAAGAATCTTTACCAATTGGGGATTCTGAATGACTTGTACGGGGAGGTGAGAGATTATTGTGACGAAAAAGGACTCATGTTACTGAGTGACACCACCCGTTTACTTAACATGCTGATTGCCGGGAATGATACTTCTTTCTTGTTCGAGAAAACAGGGAATTTCTACAAGCATATCATGATTGACGAGTTTCAAGACACCTCGACCATGCAATGGGGAAACTTCCTGCCACTTGTCGTGAACACGCTTTCCGAGGGAGGAAGGGCTATGATCGTGGGGGACGTGAAACAAAGCATCTATCGATGGCGTAACGGGGACTGGCGTTTGTTGGCGGAAGGGGTAGAGCGTGATTTGGCTACTTTCGGTACAGATAACGTGATTCTAGAGCATAATTGGCGGAGTTACAAGGAGGTGGTAGAATTCAATAACCGGTTCTTTATCTTGGCTGCACGACAATTAAAGGAGTTGTATGACAATGAATGTGGAGAAGAGAATGTTTATTCCCGTTCGATCACAGAAGCTTATTCCCGGCCGGAGCAACTTGTGAGCCGTTCAGGAAGTGGGTACGTGGAGATCCGTTTCTGTGGGGAAAAACAAGAAGAGGGGAGTGATGCGGAGATCATGAACTCTGTCGTGGATGTTGTCAATGATACGATGTACCGGGGTGGAGAGCTGAAAGACTGTGTGATTCTTGTGCGTAACGGTAAGGAAGGTGCTTTCGTTGCCGATTACTTGATAGAATATAACAAGCGGGAGAATATTCCTTTTCCGATACCTTTTATATCTAATGATTCGCTATACGTTTCCTCGTCGCCTTACGTGGAATTAATTATTAACGTGCTACGTTACATGGTGGAACCGTATGATGCGGTGAATCGAACGGTGTTGCTTTATAATTACCGAACTTTTGTCAAGGGTGAAGATACTTCACGGGAAGATGTTCTTTTCAAGGCCGGTAGTACGGACGAGAGTTTTCTTGACACGATCGACTTGCCGTTTTTACGGGAGCCGGAGAAACTGACATTTAGTTCATTGTTCGAGATTACGGAGACGATTATCGAGGCTTTCGGTTTACGGGCTAGGATGGAAGAATTGCCTTACTTGATCGCTTTCCAAGATATTCTCTTTGATTACGAGAAAAACAACACGAACAGTATTCCTATTTTCCTTGAATGGTGGGAGAAGGAAAAGGATAAAAAAGTGTTATCTACTTCGGAAGAAGTGGATGCCGTGCGAATTCTCACGATACATAAATCCAAAGGGTTGGAATTTAAAACGGTTATTATTCCTTTCTGTGCCTGGGATCTTGATGATACCCGTCACGGGCGCCGGATATGGTGTCAGAATCGAGAGGAGGGGTTTAGGGATTTGGAGTATGCACCATTGAACTATTCCTCTAAACTGGCAGATAGTCATTTCCGGGAGGATTACCTCAGTGAGCACGTGAAGGCTTATGTTGACAACTTGAATCTGCTTTACGTGGCGTTCACGCGGGCGGAACGGGAGTTGTATGTTCTGCCTTACGCACCCAAGATAACGAAAGAAGGGAAACCGTCAGATATTGGTGCTTTTCTCTTTCAAGTTTTGGAGGTAAGCGGGATGCCGGAATGGAATTCCGAGAATTCGAGCTTGATCATCGGGGAGAAACAGTTGATAGCCGGTAAGGAAAAAATAGAAGACGATCATACATTAAGTCTGGCGGAATATCCGATTTATGAATTGAACGAGCGGGTGAGTGTCCGGTATAAATATGAAGATTACACGGACCCGGAGACAGTAGAGATTTCTGCCGTTGACGAGGGGAAGATGTTACATGAGATATTCCGCCGTATCGAGACGGTGGATGATATAGATCGGGCGGTAAATGATATGTATCATTCGGGTTTACTTACCTTGGTGGAAAGGGAGAATTACCGGGAGCAGGTGGTGTCTTATTTGAATAACCCAGTCCATTCGGCATGGTTTGATGGTCGATATAAGGTTATTAATGAACGGGATATACTTTTCTGTAACTCGGGAAAAGCTCGTCCGGACCGGGTTATGGTTGATGGAAAAAAAGCCATTGTTGTGGATTATAAATTCGGTCAGAAAGAAGAGAAATCGTATATCCGGCAGGTTGGTTTTTATTGTAAAACATTACGACAGATGGGCTATACCGATGTGGCAGGTTATATTTGGTATGTTCCCTTGGAAAAAGTAGTGTCCGTGTGAGGACATAAAAAATGGGAAGTTTGCATTTGAAACTTCCCATTTTTATATCCGGAGATTTATTATCTACGATAGTCTAATCTCTTTTTACCAAGAGGAACACTAACACCTAAGTAGGCATTTACCCGGTTGGCGTCACCTGCTGATTTGGTCATCAAATAGTCTGAACCGATGAAAACAGGGCCTAATTTCAAGCCTATTCCCAGCGTTTCAAAGTCACTATGTAAGAAAGAGTAACTTAATGTTGCCCCGAACCAGTTTCTCGGACGGTAGTTTGCTGAAAGTGTCAATTCGGAGTAAGCTTTAGGCTGGGTGAATTGAGTAGAGGACAACAGACCGAATCCGAGCTTGTTATTCAAAAGGGTATATTCTGCTCCGAGGTTCAAGGTTGAACGAAGACTGGTACTCCGGCTTTTGGTTTTCTCTTCCGTTTGGAATTGGATCAAGTCGAAGTCGAACACATCTCCAGCCTCGTAAGTTTCATAATTATCTGGATCGAAATTAGTGAAATCACCGTAATCATGCTCGCTGTCTGTCGTGGCAATCGTGGTTGATGATTTTGTCCAACTAATGAATCCTAGGTCGAGGATGGCTGCCGATACATTAATGCAACCAAGAAAATTGTAACTTGCCCCTAAGTCGATACCGAATCCATAACCGGATACTCCGGGAGAATCAAAGTCAATATCATCAATATATCCACCATCTGAATTATACCCAAATTCTAATCCTTTCATGGAAGTTTCCAATCGTCCTTTGGTTTTTACTTTCCAAGATTGATAACTTAAAATATCTTCCGTGTTTATTTTTGCGGTGATCTGATCAATTTTAGCATCTAGGTTACCTAATCCAACTAAAACTTTCACGCGTCCCCCGACAGTCAGGTCTTTTGTTACGGGACGGGAATATCCTAATCCTATTTCAGTGAAAATATCCGCATGGAGTTCCATATCCCGGATGTCGTAATCGAGGTTGAGCCTGTCGTCTAAATCCGGATCAATATTAGCGTAACGGGCAAATTCGAACATACTCTTTGGGATGGAGGCACTAATGATGGAGCGGGCTCCCAAGTTTACAGTCCAAAATCCTTTCCCGCTGTAAAAACCGAAAGAAATAATGTCCACCGTCAAGTCGATATTCATCGTGTTCTTGTTGTCCAGACGACTGATGAATTTGTCGCTATTCAAAAAGTCATTCTCGTTTTCGATAATGTCGATAAAATCATCGATACTCAATTTGTTGGAAGAAGCAGATAATCCGATGGCACCGATAGCCGGGATATTAAAATATCCTCTGGCGGGTTGCAAGGCAGGGTTCATTTTAAGTCTGGCCGGAACGTTGTCCATGAAATAGGAAGTCCTAAGTCCTTGTGCAAGACCCTCAGAAATCCCCATAATAGACAAGAGTGCAGCCACACAGCTAACTTTCAAAAAGGTAAAACTTTTTTTCATAAATAGTGTCGTTTATAAATCTGATTTGATATTTATTACGACACAAAATTGTCATTTTATTTTAGAATAGACAAGGATTATTATTAATTATTTGTTTCATTTTAATGTAGTGAAGACATAATTTATCATCTGATATTTGGAAATGTAAAATAGATACTCTATCTTTGCACTCGCAAAACGAAAGAAGTTCTGCTTATATTGCGGGATGGAGCAGTTGGTAGCTCGTTGGGCTCATAACCCAAAGGTCGTCTGTTCGAGTCAGGCTCCCGCTACAAAATGAGGATCGATGAAAGTCGATCCTTTCTTTTTTTATTCAACATATGAAGCTAACACGTTTGAGACCTATCCTCCTAATTTTTCACGAGAGACAACATATAGAGAATAGATAATTGTTGTATTTGCTATATAGTTGCATTTTGGAATGTATAAAATACGCTATTTTCTTTGTTGTGTGGATGAATAGTCATACCTTTGTAAAAATAAATAATTCTTTGTGTATGAAAAAGGTGGTGTATATTTTGAGTTGTATTTCATTGTTTTTATCATGTAGTGATAAAGACGTGTATAAAGCTCCGGAGGCAGATCTGAATCTGTTGAAACCATACGAGGATATGGAGGTCATCGTTCCGGAGGGGTATGCCTCGATTGTCAAGTTATATGATGATACCTTGGCAATTTGTACTTATTCAACAACAATTTCGATCCCTACTTTCTGGGCGTCTAAATTGGGTCGGGCATCTGAAAATAGTCCGATCACGATTGAAAATGTAAAGAATGAGAATAATTATTATCAAGGTGTGTTAAATACTTGGCAGGTCGTGGCTTTTGAGGATAGTCGGGAAGGAGATTATGACTATAATGATTTGATCATACACGTGAACTGGAGTATTCGGGAAAATAATTACACGATATCCGTTCAGCCAGTTGCTTTAGGATCTTCCAAGAAAATTAAGCTGGGATTCGAGAAAATGGATGGTAATATTTCGAGTGTGAACGAGGTAATCGTGGCCGAAGATTGTCGGAAAGAATTGTTTGAGGGGAGAGAGGGATTTATCAATACTTTTTCCGGCAAAGAAAAGGTGATTATTAATAATGGTAAATATAAATACCAGAAAGAGTTGGCGAAACAGAGTAATGATCTTAGATGTGCAGTGAATTGGTTCATTGAAGTAGATGGCGGGACAAGATTATATGCTATTACGAATAACCCGATATGTCTTAATCAGGATGGAAGACCTTACGGATTGATATTCACTAGAATCTATGATGAGTATACTTATTGTAACGAGAAAGGGGAGCGTTGTGGAGTTGACTGGTTTCTATATCCCCAAGAACTTGTGAATATATCTGATATTTATGATTTCGACGGCTATATGAAAACAGGAGATATTTCTATTTTCCGGACTCCCAAAGAAGGTTTTTATGACGCCATAGGGGAAGGGGAACCGATGGGAAAAGAGGGACTGATATATTGTCCGAATTCGTTGTATAACGTGAAACTATAATAGTAGGTTAAAACGGGGAGTTTTCCCCGTTTTTTTATTCCTTTTCTCGTTATTTTTCAGTGCATTTTGTTTGGAGGGTTGATATTTATTTGTACTTTTGCGCCCGTGTTATAAAAACATAATGTCTAATTTATTAGGAGATAAGCATTTATTATTTATTATGGCAGAAGAACAAAAAGAAATGCAAGTAGAACTTGCACAAGAAGAAACCAAGAAAGTTGCTCCCGTGGCAACAACAAGCGCTGAGGCTGACGAGAATTTTGACTGGGAAGCTTATGCAAATGATGATGTAATCCCCGCATCTGAAAAAGAAGAATTGGCAAACAGGTACGCCGAGACTCTTTCATCTGTAGTAGAGAAAGAAGTTGTTGAAGGTACTGTTATCTCAATGAACAAGAGAGAAGTCGTTGTAAACATCGGTTACAAGTCAGACGGTATCATTTCATTGAACGAATTCCGTTACGATCCGGAATTAAAAGTGGGAGATAAAGTAGAAGTTTACGTTGAGACTCAAGAAGACAAGAAAGGTCAATTGACTCTTTCTCACAAAAAAGCAAGAGCTTTACGTAGCTGGGATCGTGTTAATGCGGCGTTGGAGAACGACGAAATTATCAAGGGTTACGTTAAATGTCGCACGAAGGGTGGTATGATCGTTGATGTATTCGGTATCGAGGCATTCTTACCGGGTTCTCAAATTGATGTTAAGCCGATTCGTGATTATGATATCTATGTTGGTAAAACCATGGAATTCAAAGTGGTTAAGATCAACCAAGAATTCAAAAACGTTGTTGTATCTCATAAAGCTCTTATCGAGGCTGAATTGGAACAACAGAAGAAAGATATCATCTCTAAATTGGAAAAAGGACAGGTACTTGAAGGTACTGTTAAAAATATCACCTCTTACGGAGTATTCATTGACTTGGGTGGCGTAGACGGATTGATTCACATCACTGACCTTTCTTGGGGTCGCGTAAATCATCCGAACGAAATCGTTGAGTTGGATCAGAAGTTGAACGTTGTTATTCTTGACTTCGATGACGAGAAAAAACGTATCGCTCTTGGTTTGAAACAATTGACTCCGCACCCATGGGATGCTTTGAGTGCAGACTTGAAAGTGGGTGACCGCGTGAAAGGTAAAGTAGTGGTTATGGCTGATTACGGTGCTTTCGTTGAGATCGCTCCGGGTGTAGAAGGCTTGATCCACGTATCTGAAATGTCATGGTCTCAACACTTGCGTTCAGCTCAGGACTTCATGAAAGTGGGAGACGAAGTAGAGGCTGTTGTTCTTACCTTGGATCGTGACGAAAGAAAGATGTCTTTGGGTATCAAACAATTGAAAAACGACCCGTGGCAAAATATCGAAGAGAAATATGCTGTTGGCACGAAACACAAAGCTATCGTGCGTAACTTCACGAACTTCGGTGTATTCGTAGAGATTGAAGAAGGAGTTGACGGATTGATCCACATCTCTGACTTGTCTTGGACGAAGAAAGTAAAACACCCGGCAGAATTCACTCAAATTGGTGCTGAGATCGATGTTGTAGTTCTTGAAATCGACAAGGACAACAGAAGATTGAGCTTAGGTCACAAACAATTGGAAGAGAATCCGTGGGATGTATTCGAAACGATCTTTACCGTTGATTCTATCCACGAAGGAACGATTACTGAAATCTTCGACAAGGGTGCTGTTATCGCGTTACCTTACGGTGTAGAAGGATTTGCTACTCCTCGCCACTTGGTAAAAGAAGACGGAACTCAGGCTAAGGTTGACGAGAAATTACCGTTCAAGGTGATCGAGTTCAACAAGGGTGCCAAGAGAATTATTCTTTCTCACTCTCGTATTTTCGAAGACGAGCAAAAGGCTGCCGATAATGCCAAGAAGAAAGATGAGGCTAGCGCTACTAAAAAAGCAGTGAAGAAAGTGAAAGAAAAATTGGAAAAAACAACGTTAGGTGACATCACCGAGTTGGCTGCTTTGAAAGACCAAATGGAAGCTAAAGAAGAGGAAGAAAAGAACAATTAATTTGTGAAATTCGAATTGACTATATTAGGGTGCGGTTCTGCCGTACCCACGCTTCAAAGAAATGCTGCCGCTCAGGTACTCAATGTACTTGAGCGGTACTTTCTTATTGACTGTGGCGAGGGTACTCAACAACAGTTGAGACGCTTTAAAGTGCCATACAATAAGATCAATCATATTTTTATTTCCCATTTACACGGGGATCATTTTTTCGGACTAATTGGTCTATTATCCAGTTTTTCATTACAGAACCGTCGGGCTGAATTACATATCTATTCAGACAAGCGTTTGGAAGAGATCATCGAGTTCCAGCTGAAAGTGATGAACTCTCGGCTGAATTACCCATTGATATTTCATTACCTAGACCGTGAAGCCGGTTTAATATACGAGGACCGTATGATGACGGTTAATGCTTTCCCACTGAAACACCGTTACGAGGCTCCCGTGACGGGATTCCTATTTGCCGAGAAAGAGAAGGAGAGAAATATTAAGCGGGAGATGACTGATGCTTTCCGTGTTCCCGTGGCTTTTATGCACCGTTTGAAGAAGGGGGAGGATTTTATCACGCCCGAGGGGGAAGTGATCGCGAATAGTCGTTTAACAACGGCTCCGCCAGCTCCTCGTTCTTATGCTTACATGACGGACACGCTTTTCCGAGAATCTTTTGCCGAATACGTACAAGGTGTTGATTTACTCTATCACGAATCTACTTACGGGAACGAGTTTGAAGGATTAGCCAAAGAAACTTTTCACAGTACTGCAGGACAAGCAGCGCGAATGGCAATGCTTGCCGAAGCAAAACACCTTCTGCTGGGACATTTTTCGTCCCGTTATCCCGATCCGACTCCTTTATTGGAACAGGCACGGGAGATTTTTCCAAACACGGATATGTGTTATGATGGGGCGGTATTCGAATTACCTGCGGTGAAACGGGGGTAATGTTGTCATGGCTTACCTCGTTTTTGGGCTAAGGCTTGTCTGGCCTTTTGTCTGATTTAATTTATACTTCATTTAGACCACGGAGCATTCATCCTGTATTGATCCTCGATAAAATAGATATTTGAGACGATTTTGTTTGGATTCGGGGTAAGGGGTGAAGTATATTTGTTATAGGGTGAGATATGCTTGAGTGATGGGAGACTAGGGCGTAGGGTTAGTTTAATATGGGGGGAAGTAAAGCCGTGAGGTTATTATTTATGTTTGATTTTTAATCTTATTTCGTATATTTGCTTTTTGGGTGATGAAAATTTAGATGAAATGATAGATGAGGAGTTGATTTTATCCGGGGTAAATCGCAAGAACGAAAAGGCTTGGGCAAGTCTTTACGATCATTATTATGCGGCATTGTGTGCATACGTGAATCGGATATTGAAAGGCTCCGAGAGTACTGAGGATTTGGTGCAGGAGGTTTTTATTGCCATCTGGAGGTCTGAAAAAAGATTTGATTCCATACAAGATTTGACTCGTTACCTATATCGGGCTTGCTATAACAATGCGTTGGTGTTTGTGCGGAATAACCAAATTCATGATACGATATTGAACTCAATAGGAGCAGAAAGTGATTTTACGGCTGACGATGTGTATGCTCAAACGGTTCGGGAGGAAGTAACCCGGCAGTTGTACGTGTATATTGAAGCGTTACCTTCGGAACAGAAGAAGGTTATTCTAATGAGTATTGAAGGGTATTCATGGGATGAAATTGCAGAAAAATTGGGGATAAGTGTAAATACGGTCAAGACTCATAAAAGTCGTGGATTCAAATCTTTACGTTCAAAACTGCAAGATTCCGTGTGTTTATTTTTAATTTAATTGAAAAAAAGAGCCTCTTCGTGTCATCTGAAATCGGGAGTTGTGTATTATGAGTATACAATGTGGAAGATAACAGATGATGAAAAAGAAAAACATATATGATGATGCGTCTTTGATCAAAAAATCGTTGATAAAAGATTTAAGTGATAAGGAGCAAAAGGAATTGGATCAATTACTGGATGACCAATCCTTACAAGATGTATACAAGGAGTTAAGTGATCGTGGTTATTTGAAAAAGCAATTTATGGAATACGAGAAGTATTCTTCCCAAAAAGCTTATCGTGAGTTTAAGGAAAGAAGGGGACATTCCGGACGAATCAGAATCGTACGTTGGGTTGCTGTGGTTGCCGCCATGTGGGTGTTAGCATTGGGTGTTACATTATGGATGACTTTTGGGAAGAAAGAAAATGTCGCTCCGCTTCCGGTAGCCTCGAAGATTATTCCGGCTGGGGAGAAAAAAGCTACATTGACTTTAGCAGATGGAACGGAAGTTCACGTTGAGGAAATAACCGCACGAGTATTACAAGAGAAGGGGATGAATATTGAATATAGGAATGGAGAGATTGTTTATCACAAAAGTGAAGAAGAAACGACAGAGGTTGTTTATAATAAACTTGAGGTTCCCCGGGGTGGTGAATGTATGATTAAACTAGATGACGGGACGAAGGTATGGGTAAATGCGGAGACGAAGTTGAAATATCCGGTAGTCTTTGTCGGTGACCGTCGGGAAGTGGTTTTGGAGGGTGAGGCATTTTTTGATGTGGCAAAAAACGAAAAACCTTTTATCGTGAAAACTTCTTTTGGAGATGTACGGGTGTTGGGAACAGCCTTTGGAATAAGTGCTTATGCGAGTGAACCGGAAAGTTATACTACTTTGGTAAGGGGTAAAGTGAGCGTTGAGAGAGAGGGGATAAAACCTGTTGTTATTTTACCGGGAGAACAGGTAGTAACTTTTAAAGATGGGAAAATGATCAAACAGGAGGTGGATGTTGAAGAGTTCGTGGGATGGAAAGACGGAATTTACGTGTTCAAGGAGAAGAGTTTGGGTGAGATTATGAAAACTTTGGAAAGATGGTATAACATATCCGTGGATTTCCAAGATAAGAGTTTGGTTGATTTGCCATTTACGGGCAATTTGAAACGTTATGATGATATAAATGTATTTTTCGATGCTTTGACTCGTACCGGGGATATGAAGTATCGGGTGAAAGGAAATCAAGTGATCCTATATAAATAAAAACGAGATAACGGACTACAAATTTCTCAGGTTCGATGTCCATTATCTCATTTAACAAGTAATTTACAAATCTATGAAAAAAAATCCATTCTTGAGGTGGAAAAGGCTTGTAAAATGTAGAAGCTTTTTTCACGTGATGAGTTTAACGCTTATCTTGACATTGAGTAGTTTGTCGGGATATGGAGCGAAAGCCGTGCGAGACACGATTTCTTTGAATTTGCAAGAAGTGAAATTAGAGAGGTTCGTGGAAGTGATGAAACAAAAGACAGGATTGAATTTCCTATATAATTCATTGCTGTTTAAAGATGCGAAACCGATTTCCGTGACAGCAAACGGGGAGAATTGGGAATCCGTGTTGAGGAGAGTGCTAGAGAAGGAAGGTTTCACGTATGACGTGAAGGATGAGATCGTGGTGATCAAACGGAAGGTTGAAAATGATCATAACAAGTTTGTCATTGTTAAGGGAAAAGTTATTGATTCAAAGAAAGAACCACTTCCGGGAGTAACCGTGTTATTAAAGGGAATGACCATCGGAACCGTGACGGATTCCAAAGGAAATTTTTCAATTCGGGTTCCTCAAGGTGTAGATTCTTTGATTGTCAGTTTTATTGGAATGCAGACCGAGTATCTGAAACTTGAAAAAGATAAGTTGGAATACACGGTTGTTATGAAGGAGGACGTGACTCAGTTGGGAGAGGTTGTTGTGACAGGTTACCAGGAATTTGATCGGAGTAGGATGGCCGGTTCTGTTTCTTCCATTAAAGCAGAAGATTTGCATTTCAGTGGAACTAATACGTTGGAACAGGCATTACAGGGGCGATTACCGGGTGTTGTTATCACAAATACAAGTGGACTGGTCGGGGTACGACAAAAAACAAGAGTTCGGGGAACTTCGACGTTGTTAGGTAGTCAGGAGCCGATTTGGGTCGTGGATGGGATTATTCAAGAAGATCCACTTCCGTTTGACACGAAAACTTTTGATAGTGCAGGAGAAATTAATTCCGATAACTTTGACTATATCCGTAATTTTGTAGGGAGTTCTATTGCCTGGTTAAATCCGAATGACATTGAGAGTATCACGGTATTGAAGGATGCTTCCGCCACGGCAATCTATGGTGTACGTGCGGCAAATGGTGTAATCGTGATTAAAACAAAGCGAGGAAAATCAGGAGCAGCTTCCATTTCCTATTCGACTCGTTTAAATGTTTCAGAGCAAGTGACCTATGATAAATTGGAACTGATGAATTCCAAAGAACGTGTGGAGGTTTCCCGAGAAATTTTTCAACGAGGTCTAACAGCAAGTTGGACGAATAATAATATTGGTTATGCTGGAGCTTTGAACCAGTATTTAAAGAAAGAGATTACAAAAGATGAATTTGAACAGCGTGTGGCGAAGTTGGAAACTATAAATACTGATTGGTTTGATATTCTTTTCCGAACACCTTTTAGTCATTCTCATTCACTTTCTATTTCGGGAGGTAGTGAAGATGTGCGCTATTATGCCTCATTGTCGTATAATTCAACGAAAGGTACGGCTATTGGGAATGATACGGAATCTTATGGCGCTAATGTTGGTTTAGATATGAATTTGGGTAAGAAGTTGCGTGCGTCTTTTACGTTATCCGGTTCCCAAGCGACAACGGATGGTTTTTATATTGTAAATCCATATTCTTATGCGACAACAATTAATAGATCAATAGCTGCTTATGAAGATAACGGAGAATTGGCTTATTATCTGAAAGATGGTACTCCGGGACCTAAATTATTTAATTTTATAAACGAACGGGATCAAACAGGTACTTCGAATAAAAATATGTCTATTAACACGAATCTGAATTTGAATTATGATTTTACAGAGTCATTGAGATTTCAAATGTTGGGGAGTGTCAATATTGCATCTGTTATTGGAGAATCATGGGCAACGGAAAGGACGGAGTATATTGCCCAAATACGTGGTTATGATTATGGTACTCGTAAGCCTATTGATGCAGATTACAAAAATTCACAACTTCCTGTGGGGGGAGAATATAATCAAGATGAAAATAAGACCATATCGTGGAATTGGAGAAATTCGCTTTCATACGATGTCGTGTTTAATGGGGTGCATACGTTAACTGCAATGTTAGGAATTGAATTGTCCAGTACAAAAAATACGGGCTTTTCGACTACTTCTTATGGTTATTTAAGAGATCGGGGAAAATCTTTTGCCACTGTACCTGCTGTGAGAATAAATCCTTATGGAGGAACTACTTATGAAAATGAATTGATAAAAAAATTTACTCGTAAAATTACGGATCGAAAAACGAATCAAATGGGCGGCTATCTGACGTTAAATTATGCTTACGATGGACGTTACGTTGTGAATTTTAGTGTCCGGGTGGATGCATCAAATCGTTTTGGACGTTATGCTAACGAGAATTTTAATCCAGTTTGGGCAGGAGGACTTCGTTGGAATGTGGCCCGTGAATCTTGGTTCAGTAGACAAAATATCGTATCTGATCTGAGTTTACGTTTTAGTTTTGGTTACCAACGTAATATGGCTACAAATTATAGTCCGAGTTTAATCGTTAAGATTCCTACATCCGGGGCATCTAGTGCTGTGACAGATGTTAATACAGGAGATGAATTGTTGGAAATCACGTCCTTGCCTTACGAGGATTTGCGTTGGGAAAAGACGACATCTTATAATTACGGAGTGGATTTAGCTCTATTCGATAATAAGATCCGAGTTGGGTTTGAGTATTACATGAAGAAAGGGAGGGACATAATTACTTCATTGTTGGTTCCCCGTGAATATGGTATTGAGAATATGCCGGTAAATGGGGGAAGTATGAATAATTCTGGGTATGAGTTAAGTGTGAGTTTTACCCCGGTCCGAACGAAATATTTTACTTGGGATATGAATGTCAATACCTCTAAAAATAATAATGAGATAACAAAAGTTGGTGTACAAAATTTGACATGGAAAACAGCGACTTCTGGGGAGTATTACAAAAAGGGATATGCCGTGTCATCCTTCTGGGCGTTTGATTGTGAGGGGATAGACCAAGAAACAGGTTATCCGATTATTAATCTGGAAACATCCGGGGATGGAGATCCATTGAATGATCCTACCACGTATATGAAATATGCGGGTAAATTGGATCCGGACTTTACGGGAGGTTTATCCATGTCCTTCCGATATAAGCAACTGTCTCTGTCAACAGGTTTTTATTTACAGATAGGCGGAAAGAAGTTTTTGAAGACCGCTTATGAATCCCAGACTTTACCTTCTGAATACGAAAATTTGTCATCCGAGTTGAACGAGCGTTGGAGACCGGGGGATATGGATGCTAAATTCCCGGGGTTACCGGATAAAAATGTTACTAATTTTTATCTTCCGAATAATTCAACCTATAGTAATGTCTATGAAATGTATAATTATAGTAATGTTCGGGTTGTGAATGCATCTTCTTTGAAGTGTAATAATATTTCAGTGAGTTATTTCCTTTCGGAAAAAGCAGCGAAGTTGATGGGATGTAAGTCTATCAGTTTAGGAGCAAGCGTTTCTAACCCGTTTACAATAGCGAGTAAAGATTTTAAAGGGCGGGACCCGGAAGTAGCGACAGGGGCTCAACCATTGACCAGCTCTTATTCATTTAATCTTAATGTAACCTTTTAGTTGATATTGCTATGAAGAATTATCGATCTATATATTGTTTGGGAATACTTCTGTATTTGTTATGTACTTCCTGTCATGATTTCTTCAAAGAGTCGAGTCAGGACGAGATAAAACCTTCTTCCGTAGAAGATTTGAGGGGGGTAATGTATAAAGAAGCTTACCCTTACCAGCTGGCAACTGGGACATTTTTAATGCTATTGACCGATGAGGTCCAGTGTAACGGGTTGTCGAATGATACGTATGCCACCGTTCATCAAAATGGAACTCCGGTGTTTACGTTTAACCCGATGATGTTTGATGGAATTGAAGTTTTTCCGACAGATGTGAATTCTTGGAAAACGTATTATGAAAAAATCAAAGGGTGTAATGTTGTCATTGATTATGTTTCTGAAATATCTGGTACAGAGGAGGAGAAGAATGCGTTAGTAGGGCAAGCGTTATTTTTGAGGAGTTTTTATTACTTGAAATTAGCGACGATATATTGTCAGCCATATAATGCTCCGGGAATAGACGTAAATACGACATTGGGAGTTCCTTTAATATTAACAATGGAATTAACAGATGATTTTCCTCGTAGGGTTTCTTTGAAAGCATTGTACGAGCAAATTGAAAAAGATTTGTTAACAGCAGCTACTTTATTAGAAGAAAATTATACACCGGATAATGTTTGGCGTGTAGGAAACGTTGCTGCCTATACTTTACTTTCTCGTTTATATCTTTATATGGGACGTGATGAAGATATGGATAACGTGATTAAATATGCGGATTTGGCTATAGCTCAAGGTCCGGATTTGACCCGCTTGGCTTTGTTGGATGGAAGTGGTAAGAGTGTTTATAATAGTGATGTAAGTTCGGAAGTTATTTGGATTTATGGAGTAAATTCATTTAGTGGAGGAGGTGCTTTCTTCACAACAAATGTAACTTGGGGATATGATGTACCTTGGGAAGTCTCTTCTGATTTGTTACGTCTTTATGATGCAACGAATGATTTGAGATATAAAATGTATTATGGTACTCCATTCGGGTGTACGTACGGAACTAAAGTAGCTTACAATACCTCCAATGGTTCAGACCATGGTATCCGTATAGCAGAAGCTTATTTAAACCGGGCGGAGGCTTTTATTCGTCGTTCTTTAGCCACGGGGAACGATGGAGACCGGGTGTTGGCGTTAAATGACTTGAACGTGTTAAGAGAGACAAGGTATATGACGGGTTCTTATGTTGACGAACAGATTACGGATGCTAATGAGTTATTGGAATTCTGTTTGATGGAACGTAGATTGGAATTGAGTCTAGAAGAGGGGTTCCGTTGGTTTGACATCAAACGCTTGGGATTATCGGTTACTCATGTATATATTGACACCGAGGGGGTAGAGAGAGAATATATATTGGAAAGTAATTCCCCGCTTTATGCTTTGCCTATTCCTTATGATGCGATAGAGAGAAATTACAGATTAGAACAAAATCCCAGATAAATATGAAACGGAAAATTTATTTTTATATGATATTGTTATCGTGGCTCTTGTGTGCGGTAGCTTGTTATGATGAGAAAGAGTTATCTCCATCGGAGATTATTTCCAGTTATTCAGTTCCTCAAGGGGAACATGATTATGATGATGTAATTGTGGAATATTACAATCAGTACGGTTCTTGTTTATTATATAAATTTACAGATAAGGATACTTATTGGACTCCTTCCGGGTGGATGAATGGTGTTTTGGGGGTGGATGGTACAAAAGGATACCTAGTTACCCCTGCCGATGAAAAGTACGTGGGAGAGCAATTAGACGTGATCGAAAAGTTATGGTTCTCCTCTTATTCAGATGATTTTTTGAAGGAATTTCTTCCAGTGAAAATTATGCTTTGTTCAGAAATTGATTCTGTGTATGTGACTTGGGATTTTTCGGTGACACCCGTGCAGATGAAATATTTAAGCCAAGAAGTTCAATCTTGGTATAATTATGACAATATATGTGTGTCATACGGGAATATTGTAGTAACGCAGATGACAAAGGAGGATTCACTAGCATTCCGGAGTAGCATTAGCCGAACCTTTATAGAGAGTATGATTGGGCGGGGTAAAACGGCTCCGACAACGGAATTTGGAGAAAGTGCCAATTACGATATTAGTTCTTCTGATATGTATACTGCTTCGAAACTTTGGGCGGCGGGAATCCCTCAGTTAGTAAATTCCGCTATTTCAGAAGATAATGATTGGAAGACCTTTATGATGATGATGGTACTTTGCCCGGAAGAGTTTTTAACTCGGGTTCCTGAATATAATAGTGATTGGGATTCAACATCAAAGAATTGGGATGGTATCTTGAATCCGGTCAAAGATGTAAACGGTCTTTTGAAAAAGCGGTATGATATGGTACGGGATTATTTTATCGAGAATTATAATATGGATTTGCAAAAAGTGGGCAATATATTAAATCGTTAGTATGAAATATTTGTTGATTATATTGTTTTCCCTGTACGTATTAAGTAGCGGGGCTGGGAATCGTGTGATTCAGAAAGAGGATGAGAAAGAGGTGTCTATAGATGAATTTATTCATAAAGATACCCCGAAAGATGCTGGGTTCTTTCATGTTTATGTGCAGGATGGAAGATATTATCTGGAAGTACCAGATGATAAACTTGAACGGGATATTCTGGTGGCCGTAACGATCATAAAGGGAACGGCACAGAAAGAGCGGAGTACGGATGCTCGTTTTGGGTATGGCGGGGACTCCGTGTATGATCGGTTGATTCGTTTTATCAAGAATCAGGATAGAATTGAAATTGTATCTCCCCAGGTATTTTACTTGGGAGATACTCCCGCCTTGTATGATGATTATATTAAAAATGTGATCTCTCCCGTGATGTATTCTTTGGAGATTAAAGCCAAATCTGCTGATAGTTATTTGGTAGATATTACCGATTTGTTTCTGAGTGATTGTGATTTGTTTTCCTTGAAGGGAGCGAAGGTCGCCTTAAAATTAGGCGGTTATCAGCAGGAGCAGTCCTATGCTTTGGATGTAAAAGCTTTCCCGGAAAATATAAACTTCCGTTCCATGCGTGGTTATGCTGTTGACGGGGAAGTGAAGGATGGCGGGTACACTTCTTCTCTTTGGGAGGTGGGGGCGTCATGGTATCTTTTACCAGAGAAACCGATGAGACAAAGAATGTTTGATGATCGGGTGGGGTATTTTACCTTCGTATTGGATGGGATGACGAAACGGAATGACCAGATGGAAAAAGTGGCATTTGCAACCCGCTGGCGTTTGGAGCCGAAACCGGAGGATATGGAGAAATATTTGCGGGGAGAACTTGTGGAGCCCGTGAAACCGATAGTTTTCTATATTGATCGGGCAACCCCGGGCTATTTGGTGCCTTATTTTATAAAAGCGGTAAATGCGTGGCAGGGTGCTTTCGAGAAAGCCGGATTCAAGAATGCGATTTACGGAAAGTTAGCTCCCTCGCCGGAAGAAGACCCTGAATATTGTGAAGGTGATATTCGTTATCCGTTAGTATCGTACAAAGCCTCCCCGATCCCGAATGCTTACGGTCCGATGGTGTTTGACCCTCGATCCGGGGAAATTATTACCTCGCATATTGCGATATTTCATTCGGTTCTGGATTTGTTACAACGTTGGTATTTCGTGATGTGTGGGGCGGTTGATTCCCGTGCAAGAGAATACCCTCTAAGCCATGAGGTAATGGGAGAACTGGCGGCAACCGTGTTGACTCATGAAGTGGGACATACGTTAGGACTTCGGCATAATTTTATCGGTAGTACGGCCTATCCGGTGGATAGTTTGCGTAGCAAGACTTTTATCCGTGAACATGGTTTGGGAACTTCCATTATGGATTATCAACGTTTTAATTATCTGGCACAACCGGAAGATGGTTTGGAACCGCAAGATTTATTGCCTCGTATCGGGATATACGACGAGTTTGCGATAGAATGGGGGTATCGTTGTCTTCAGGAAACAAATAATCTGGTGGAAAACAATTTGAAGTTACGTGCTTGGGTGGATGAAAAGCGGAAGGACCCGAAGATGTTTTATATCGTGGAAACGGATTATAGTGATCCCCGGGTACAATCTGAAGATAGTGGAGATGACATCATCAAGGCGAATCGCTTGGGAATGAAAAATTTGAAATATATCATGGAGCATCTGGAAGAATGGACAAAAACGAGTGATCCGGATTATTACGCTTTACGAAGACGCTATCTTTCAGTGTTGAGTCAGTACCAGAATTATGTGAACCACGTGATTCGTTACGTGGGTGGTAGTTACACGGATAACCCGACGAGGGAGGAAGAAAGTTTAACGGTGTATCAACCTGTACCTAAGGAAAAGGAAGAGGAGGCACTTGCTTTCTTGGAAGAATACGTGTGTCGGGAACCGGAATGGCTTTTTCGGCCTAATTTGATGGAAAAGACCGGAATTAATTTCGAATATTATGAACAAGAACCGGCCAATAAGGTAATAACTAAAATGTTATTAAAGTATACGATATTACATAAAAATCGGCAATTAAACCCGGATGGTTTGACCATTGACGAGTTGCTGGATCGTATGTACGTGACTCTCTTTGAAGAAAAGGGCCGGAACGGAGAATTATCCCGGTATGACAAGGCATTGCAAAAGGGGTTCGTGCAGGATCTTGTCGTGAACGGGGAGAATCCAACGACTTTATTAAATGGGGTTGGGGTTCGTATCAAGCAACTGGTTTCGAAAATAAAACAATATGCGTTGACCGCTTCGGAGGAGGGACAGGATGTGTTGACGGTCAGTCACTACAAAACACTTTATAATTTTATTACTCTGTGGGAGAGCGGAAAGAATAAATCATTGATTGAATTGAACTAAATATATTAGGAATGAAAGTATTGAATGTATGTTTGTTACTGATAGTAACTTTATTGATGTTTCGTCCGGTTGTTGCGCAAAATAATGCAGAACCGATGACATTCAGTCAATTTAAGGAACAGAAAGATTTACAAATAGATAACGGTTTTTACACGGTTTATCGTTTAGGAGATAAATATTACCTGGAGATTCCGATGGAAGGAATGGAAAAAGAGGTTTTGATCACGACACAAGTGGTGCGGGGATATTCGGCTTTTCTTTCCGAAGCCTCAGGAGTTGTCCGGTTTTCGATCGGGAAAAACAATCGGGTTCAAGTGATTCGTAACCGGGTTACAGATGTTGCTACGGATTCAACAGATTATTGCATGGCGAATACGATTCGAAAATCAGGACTTGTACCCGTAGATTTTACCTTGCCGATAGTGGCTTGGGGAGAAAATAAGCAGTCGGTGATTATCGAGTTGACGAACGAATTGAATAATCCCGGAAGTGGGTTATTTAAAGTGAGTTCTTATAGTTTATTAAGCCATCCGGATCCTAATCTTTCTGGAATTGACGGTTTCCGGATCTTGGATCAAGGGGTAGTCTTCTCTGTGACACGTACCCAGTCGGATTATTATGCGAATCCTCAAATGCAACAGGGATCGGATGTCGCCTCTACTTTTACATTGGAAATGGTTATTCAGCAACTGCCAGAACATTCCGTGACCTTGAAAGCCAACCATCCGGCTTATGGTTTTGAAACAATTGGGATTACCGAATATGATACCAAGAGATACGTGGCCCGTAAAAAAGAGTATATACAGAGGTGGCATCTTTCGGCTCCCGTGAAGGAGTTGAGAAAACAGAAGAAAGGTTTGACTATTGAACCGGAAAATCAGATTTGCGTGTACATCGATCCGATCACCCCGGCTCCTTTTGTTGAGAGTATTAAGAAGGCCATGCAACAATGGGAAAAAGCATTCGAGAGTGCCGGATGGAAGAATGTCTTCCGTTATAGTTCGGAGGCGAAAGATGCAGCCTTGACTTACCGGACGATTCTTTTCCGTTGGGGAAATGCTTTTAGCGATGTTAATTCTTCCATGATTACCAATCCTGTGAATGGTGAAATATTATGTGCCCGAATTAACGTGATGGATGCCATGGCAGATGAATTGTTAGGCACTTATTTCTTGCAATGTGGGTGGCTGGACGGGAGAATCCGGAAGGATCTTCATAGTTTGGGGGTACGTCAAGATGTGTTGACCGTTCAACTGGCATCGATTTTGGCCAAGGTATTGGGAATGAAACCTAATAAAGCCGGAAATACCGTTTTTACCCCGGACAATATTCGTTCCGAGAAATGGTTGAATAAATATGGAATATCGGCATCAATTACTTCCGGTATGGTATTTAATTATCTCGCTCAACCGGGTGACCGGGTAAGTGTCAAGAATCTTTTCCCTCGTGTTTCCGTGTATGATTATGATGCGATTAACTATGCTTATGGCAATAGTGATGCCTTACCTTCCATGCGGGCGGCTTTCTATGCCCCGGAGGATAAATGGGATCCCTATGCTCAAGACGGTTTCTTGTCAAATGATATTTTGTCGGCAAGTGTGAAAGGCATCGAATCGGTACGGGAGATTTATCCTCAACTGGGAGAATGGATGAACCAGTTACCGAAAGATCAGAATACATGGAAAAGTGTATCCGATTTCTCGCTGAAAGCGCTTGCACTATACCAGACTTATCTGACTCAGATTGTGAAATTGGTGGGAGGTCGTTCTATTCGTCCGGTCATAAAAGGAGTGAATGAATCTCCGGTTATTTATGTCCCGAGAGAACTTCAGGAAAAGGCTTTACAATATTTAGAGACAGAAATTTTGACACAACGTCCGGAGTGGGTTCATTCCAAAGAGATGCAACAAGCGGGGACATACGATATAAACCACATGATGGTAGGATTGGCTGAGAAGATCACGCAACATTTTATAGATCCGAAAGTCATCACTTCCCTCGTGGCGGCAGAAAGTGCATACGGGGAGAAAGCGTTCACGGCGAAAGAATTATTCGCTTATGTTGATCGGGTTATTTTTGAAAATTTCGATACCCGGAAGGCTGTTACTACCTATAAACAAGGAATACAGGCTTGTTTCATTTCGGATTTTGCCCGAACAATGGCACAGAATAACATCTCTTTTGGCTTGGGAAACGAGTCTGCGGGAGTTCTTCATGCCTATTTCGTGGAACTGGCGAGAAAAGTGAAGGAATTGAGTGAAACTCACCAAGATTCCCTTACTCGGGAAAATTACCGGGTGATGCTGATGCGAATGAACCGAGAGTATTTTGATAAACAATAAGGATATGAGAAAGATTTTATTTTTGCTTGTAGGACTGTTGGCATACTGTCAGGCAGAGTCACAAAACAGGGAAATCGAGTTTGAAAAGTCCACTTTGCAGGATGCTTTAAATAAGGCTACTGCTGCGGGAAAAATGGCTTTCGTGGATTGTTACACGGAATATTGCGGCCCTTGTAAGACAATGGCGGCGTTGGTTTTCACGTTGGATAGTGTTGCCGACTTTTTTAATTCCAATTTTGTAAATGTTAAATTGGATATGCTGTCGGAAGATGGGAAGCAATATGCGGATAAGTACAAAATCGGGGCCTATCCTTCTTTCCTACTTTTGAATGGTAAGGGTGAGTTGCTTTATAAGTTTGTCGGGGGAAAATCGGCTGATGTGTTTATGGCCGAAATTAGAAAGGGGATGAAACCTGATAACCGGGTGAAATCAATGGATGATACTTACGCTATGGGCAAGTATTCCAATGATTTTTTACGGGAGTACGTGCAGTTGAAATTGCAGTTACTTGAGAAAGGGGAAAGCCTTAGATTAGGGAAGGAGTATTTCGATAAAATTTCGCCAGAAGAACGTTTACAACCGGAAAACTGGTTCTTGTTTGCGGATAGAACATTGGGAGGGGTCAATAGGGTGAATATGCGGTACTTGCTTGAGCATTGGCAGGATTTCGTGAGGATACAAGGAGAAGAAAAAGTGTATGAACGAATTACAGCTCTCTACCGGGATATGACGGAATGGGTATTACAAGGTTGGTATTTTCGGGATTTTGAACGTAATCCGGATGATTTCGTGTACTATCGGCAACGGATTTCAGCAATTCCTCTGCCTTGTCAGAATGATTACTTAGTTATGATGGACGTGGCGAAAGCAGTTGCATTAAATGATTCCTTGACGGTTCGGGGACTTCTGGAAGATCATGTTGCCGATTTTAGCAATGAAAATCAACAAATCATGTTCGGTGGGATGGGATGGTTCCCTTCCTATAACGGGGTATATCATGAACAGTTATTGGAAATTGCCCGAAAGGTGGTTCAAGGTGGTTCAACCTCTAATTTGGCCAACTATTTAAAGACCTTACTTAATCCGGATGAGGCATACGTGGGCGAGAAATATGACGTGCAGAATCTGAAGGATAAGATTGGTTCCACGATGATTGTACCTTTCTTTCACCCGACGAAACCATTGTTTTGGTACTCTTACGAGAAACAACCGGGCGAGAGAGCGTATTATGCCTATGACCCGAAGGAGGGGAAACGAGAAGTATATAACTACCGAATTATAGATAGTTTGGTCCGGGAGATATTGTCGGGGGAAGAAGAGAGAATATATTATAACCCGGAATTTGATGATAACGGGTTGGTAGCTAAATTAGAGGTTGGGGGAAAGATATTCGTGTTTGATGCCAAGAATAGGGTTTTGATTCCTTCTGAACGTAAGAAATATCCTTCTATTCGTCCGTATGGGGTGTCTCCCGATCTGAGATACGAGTTAATCGTGAAAGAGTATAATCTTTGGTTGGAAGATAAAGAGCAAAAAAAACAGGTACAACTGACTTTTGACGGGGATAAAGATTACGAGTTTGAAACGGCAAATACCGAATGGTTGTCGGATGACGGGACTTTTTATCTTACAAGAGAAGATAAACGAAATATCCGGACGTTTCCTCTGGTGTATTCACTTCGGGATCCGGCACCGACAGTCAGCGAGTACAAATACGAATTACCGGGAGATACCGCTATTTTAAAACAGGAGTTGTTTATCGGGAACGTGAAGACGGGGATGTTTAAAAAGGTGGATGTGGTGAAATGGCGGGGGCAACTATTGGAAGTGCTGAAAGTGGCAGATGTACAGGATCGGGTCTTTTTCATCCGTAAAAAGGGGACCCGAAATGAATTTGAATTATGCTCGGTCGATGCGAAAACAGGGGAAGTAAAGGTGATTTTGCATGAAGTGAGTAAACCATATCTGAATGAAGAGTTATTTAGTTGCCGGGTGTTGAATGGAGGAAAGGATATTCTTTTGTGGTCCGATCGTTCCGGGTGGGGGCATTATTATCACTATGATGGTAATGGCAAGTTGCTGAATGCGGTGACTTCCGGGGAATGGACAGCGGGACGTATAATGAAGATTGACACGGTGAAAAAACAGATTTATCTGTATGGGTTCGGTAAGGAAAAGGGAAGAAACCCGAATTATACTTATTTGTATCGTGTGGGTTTTAATGGAAAACGCTTGACCTTGTTAACCCCTGAAAATGCAACACATAGCACGTTTGTTCATCTGGGAGGAGGTCTGATCGTGGATAATTTTTCCCGTATAGACACGGTACCACAAATTTCCGTACGTGATATAAACGGGCGCTTGCTGACCGTTTTGGAAAAAGCGGACGTTTCTCGTTTGTTGGCGTATGGTTGGAAGTACCCGGAACAGTTTACCGTGAAGGCGGCTGACGGGAAAACGGATCTTTACGGAATTATGTGGAAACCTTATGATTTTGATCCTAGCAAGAAATACCCGATCGTGTCGCAAGTATATCCGGGGCCACAAACGGAAACCGTGTGGACGGATTTTACCGTGTTGGATCGTTATAATAACACGGCTTTGGCACAAAGGGGGATTATCGTAGTATGTTTCGGACATCGGGGCGGTTCTCCCTTCCGGGACAAAGCGTACGCTACCTACGGGTACGGGAATTTACGGGATTATGCGTTAGCGGATGACAAGGCGGGATTGGAACAATTGGGACGTAAATATTCTTTTATTGATACGAATCGGGTAGGTATTTTCGGACACTCGGGGGGTGGTATGATGGCTTTTGCAGCAATCTGTACTTATCCTGATTTTTACAAAGTGGCTGTGGCCTCATCGGGTAATCACGATAATCGCATTTATAATCGTACGTGGGGAGAGACTTATCAAGGAATCGGGGACGATTATAAGTTTACCGTGAAAACGAATCAGAAACTGGCAAAATACTTGAAAGGTCGTTTACTTCTGGTGACAGGAGAGGTGGATAATAACGTGCATCCGGCTAACACGTACCGGGTGGTGAACGAGTTGATTTTGCAAGGAAAGGATTTCGATTTGTTGATCTTACCGAATCAAGGTCATGCTTTTGAAGGGCCTTATAAATCTTATTTCGAAAAGAAGAAAAGGGATTATTTCACGAAATATTTACTGGCTGAATAAATTGTAATACGAATCGTGTAAGTGTGAAAGGAGATTTCCGGTAAAGCGGATTTCTCCTTTTTTAATATAGTGGAAAAGAGAGGTTCTTGAAATAATTCTATCTTTGCAGCGTCAAATTCAGGTGGTCATTATGGCAAGAAAAGAAATTACATATACTCCCTCGGCAGAGGTTTGTTCGAAAGAGATTCATATCGTGTTGGAAGACGATGTGATCGTGGAAGTCGGTTTCAAGAAGGGATGTGCCGGAAATACGCAAGGGGTGGCAGCCTTGTTGAAAGGAATGAAAAAAGATGAGGCCATCCGTCGGTTGCGGGGAATATGCTGTGGACGAAAGTCAACTTCATGTCCTGATCAGTTGGCCCAAGCTTTGGAGAATATGGCGTAATTTAACCGTGTTTCTACCGATATAATTGGCAGAACGTTGAACAAAGCCGAGATAAAGACGACACGAAGCTGAGATACAGCCGAGTTGTGTCGTCTTTATCTTTTTTGGATGTCTTGGATGTGCATCGCCTAAGCCCTAAACAGGGATAAATAAGGGTAGAAAATAGTACCGTTTTCTATTTCAGGTATTCTATAAAGTGTAAGTAAGACGTGTGGTAATATTTATTCAAAACTATACTTTATGGAAGAATCAATTGTTAAGGTAGAGCATTTATCTCATCGTTACAGTGTACAATGGGCGATTCGGGATATTAATTTTGAGATAACGGAAAACGGTATTTACGGTTTATTGGGTTCTAACGGGGCGGGTAAATCGACGACGATGAACATTATGTGCGGGGTGTTGAAACAGACGGAAGGGGAGGTTTTCATCAAGGGAGTAAGTATGAGAGAGAACCCGGTGGAGGCCAAGCGCTATATTGGTTTTTTACCCCAGAAACCACCCTTGTATAATGATTTGACCGTGGAGGAATTTTTGGCTTTCACGGCTAATATTCGTCGTATTCCCACGGGAGAGGTGGCCGAGGCGATTAAGGTCGTGATGGGACGATGTGGGTTGAGTCATTTTCGTAAGCGCTTGGTACGTAATCTGTCGGGTGGGTATCAACAGCGTTTGGGGATAGCCCAAGCGATTATTCACAACCCGGCATTTGTCGTGCTGGATGAGCCGACCAACGGGCTGGACCCGAATCAGATCGTGGAGATTCGGCATTTGATTAAAGAGATTGCCGAGGAACGTACGGTGATTCTCTCCACGCATATCTTGTCGGAAGTGCAGGCTACGTGTGATTATATCCGGATGATAGAGGAAGGACAAGTCGTTTTTGCCGGAACGGTGGAAGAGTTTGATAATTATATTGTACCGAACACGATATTCGTGAGTCTGGCATCGGCCCCGCCAGTGGACGAGTTGAAGATGCTCTCCGGTGTGGAGGATGCGGTGAGTATGGGAGGCATGGATTACCGGGTAAACTTTTCGGATTCCCGGGAGGCGATTACCCAGATCGTGGAGGCGAGTGTGACCCGGAATTGGCAATTGTTGGAGATACGTATGGAGAAGAGTTCCATGGATAGCGTGTTTGCCGAATTGTCGGCCAAGAGTAAGAACCGCTAAAAAGGAGAGCTTATGAAAATGATATTCAAGATAGCGAAGACGGAGTTACAGTCTTTGTTTTATTCACCAATTGCTTGGTTGCTTTTGGTGGTGTTTGCTTACCAGGTTGGGATGATTATGTCCGGGATGCTGGAAGATATTGTAGTTCGGCAGGCCATGGGATACGAATCGTGGAGAGTGACTAGTATTTTCGGGCAACTTTTCGGGAATGTACAGGGAACCCTGTATTTTTATATTCCCTTGCTCACGATGAACATGATTAGCCGGGATTTGAGTGGTGGGACGATCAAGTTGCTGCAATCGGCTCCTTTGCGTAATGCCGAAATCGTGTTGGGTAAATACTTGGCATTGATGATATTCGGGTTGGCCATGATGGGTATTTTGTTGTTTTACGTACTTTTCGGGGTATGTACGATTCAAAATATAGATTTCCCTTACGTGTTGACGGGAATGTTGGGGCTTTACCTGTTGCTGTGTGCATACGCGGCGATTGGTTTGTTCGTTTCCAGTTTGACTTCTTATCAAGTGATGGCAGCTTTCGGGACGTTGTTTATTTTGGCCATGTTTAATTACGTGGGTGGCGTGTGGCAGGATTACGAGTTTGTGCGAGATAT
>NZ_JBCOSQ010000054.1:0-35608 GCF_040920905.1 Butyricimonas sp. RTP31003st1_G1_RTP31003_210430
GATCAAACGCTTGCTGGCGTTGCGCGATGCCCCGGTGGCCGATCCTTACACGGGTCCCGCCATCCTGTCCGGCCCTGCCAGTGGAGTGTTTTTTCACGAGATCTTTGGTCACCGTCTGGAAGGCCATCGCTTGAAATCGGGCGGTCAAACCTTCAAGAAGATGGTGGGAGAGCAAGTGCTGCCTGTTGAATTTCAAGTGTATTGCGCACCTTTGTTGGAACGCTATGCCGATACCGATTTATACGGTCATTACGTGTATGATGACGAGGGTGTGAAAGCTCGCCGGGTGGATAACGTGGTGAATGGCGTGTTGAAAGAGTTCTTGATGAGTCGGGTTCCGCTGGATGGTTTCCCGTCAAGTAACGGCCACGGTCGTACTTCCGGCGGGGGAGACCCCGTTTCCCGGCAATCCAACCTGATCATAGAGACCACTCACCCTTACACGGAGGATGAACTTCGGGCCATGTTGGTGGCAGAGGCTCAAAAACAGGGGAAAGAGTACGGTTACTATTTCCGGACCGTGACAAGCGGTTTCACGTACACGGGAGAGGGTGGAAGTCTGAACTCCTTCAACGTGACTCCCTTGGAAGTGTACCGGGTGTTCGTGGACGGTCGCCCGGATCAGTTGGTGCGGGGGGTGGATTTGATCGGAACCCCGTTATCCATGTTCTCCAATATCGCGGCTGCCGGAGACAAACCCAGCGTTTTCACGGGTGTTTGCGGTGCGGAGTCGGGATGGGTGCCCGTGACGGCATCCTCTCCCACGATATTCGTGAGTAAGATCGAAACGCAACGTCGGGCGCAGGCTCGTGATATTGCCCCGATCCTGCCTTCCCCGAAACCGGAGGTGGTGAAAGAGAATAATCCGGATGATGTTATTTTTGCCGCGATGCGCTCTGAACAGGAACGTAACAAGGCAGCTTTAGTTCTTCCTAACGGGCCGAAACCTTATTATATTTCGTACGCGATAGCCCGCTATCGTCATTTTCAAATGGCGGCCTCGTTGGGAGGATTAATGCTTTCGAACGTGTCCCCGTGGCAAATGAGTGGCGGCACGCAGGTGTTGCTTGGTGATTACCAGAGAAACAGTGACGTGCAGTATCAGGAACAGATTGCTCCCGCGCAATTACCTTCGGAGGTGGACTATGATGTGATCCGCCGCGGGTTGTGGGAATCGTCCGATATGATGTACAAGTACGCCTTGGGTATGATGGCGCAGAAAATGAATTACCTGCAACAGAACCCGCTTCCATCGGAAGAGGCGGCGTTGGCAGATATGCAACCGCTCCCGGCGGTTACCCGTGTACAAGAGCGTCCGGAGGCCTACAAGATTGATCAGAGTGTTTTGGAACGGCTCGTGACCGAGGTGTCTGCCGTGTTCAACGAGTACAAGGAGATTTATAATTCCAGCGTGGCGATCAACGGGCTGGAGGTGGATATGTATCGCCTGACGACGGAAGGGGTACAACTGAAAGAACCGGGTGGATACGTGAGTGTCACGGTTTCTGCGGAAGTCCGCGGTGACGACGGTTCGAACTTGGGGGATTCGTTCTCTCTTTCCCTGTTGAATCCGGCAGAGATTCCTTCAGTGGAGGAGCTGAAAGAGCGGGTGAAAGCGTTTGCCGAGGGATTGATGCAGTTGAAAGCGGCTCCTCCCGTGGCGGAATATTACAATGGCCCGATCCTGTTCGAGGGTGGTGCCGTGGCAACCATCTTAGCCAATAACTTGCTTTATCGCGGCGGGTTGATCGCGGCCCGTTCTCTCATGCCTATGGGGCGGGGATTGGCGGATCAGTTCGGCCAGAAGATTATGGACGAGCGCCTGACGGTGAAGAACTACACGAACAAGAAGGAATATAACGGGACCCCACTATACGGTTATTACGAGGTGGACGGGGACGGTGTCACGCCGGAAGCGGAAATGGTGCTGGTGGAAAAGGGCGTGTTCAAGAAAATGCTGAACGGACGGATCCCCGCATTGAAGGCTCCGGAAACTACGGGTAGTTCCCGTTTCATGATGTCACCGCAAAGCCCGACGTTAGTGACGGGTACGGGAACGATCCACGTGCAGGCGGAAAAGGGCATTGCTCACGAGAAGATGAAGAAGTTATTGATCAAGACGGCGAAAGCGGCCGGGCAATCTTGTGCCTACATCGTGAGAGGTATTTCCGGGTCGGCACTTGTCGTGTACCGGGTGGACTTGAAGGACGGGAAAGAGACTCGTGTCCGTACCACGGGTTTCCATATGCCGGAGCTGACAAAGTTGTTGAAGTTGGTTGCCATATCCTCGAAGGAAGAGGTGATGAACTACCTGCCGAACGCTTACCCAGCCTCGATGATTTATCCCGCGGGGATGATCGTGGACGGCATGGTGATCGAAAAGGCTAACCCGAAGACGGAGAAGGAACCGGCGTTGAAACTCCCAAGACAGCGGGATTAGAACATGAATATCGGAAGTGCTGAAAGTCCCGTTCGTTACGGCGGGCGGGCTTTCAGTCACTTCTCTACTACAAAAAGCGGAAAAGATGAAAAGGATTTTATTTACAGTATGTATGTTATTAGGTTGTGTCCTGTTCACGATGGCACAAGAGGATAGCTATAAGATTGAAGGGAAATTGGCTAACACGGTCAATGGTAAATTGCTGTTGGTGGCCAACACGGATAAGGGAATGCTTGACATTGGCGAGGCCACGGTTACGAATGGCGTGTTCGAGTTCACGGGCCGGATGCCGGAATTGACGTTGGTCTACCTGATGCCGGTGAAAAAGAATGCCGTGCTGGCTTCTTTCATGCTGGAAAACGCCAACTACACGATCACGATGGGCGCAAACGAATTGATCGTGGAGAGCGATGGGGAGGCGCAGAAAGTATGGAAAGAATTTTATGATTTGGATAAGTATCTGAAACAAAGTCAACAACAGTTGGATATGCAAGCCCGGGCAAATCCCCCGCAATTACAGAGATTGCAACAGGAGTTTAAAAAAATAGTGGCGAAAGTCGAGGCTGACGAGTTGGCTTTAATAAAGAAGCATAACGACTCTCCCGTGTCTGCATTTGTGATCGCTTCGAAGTTGCCGCAGAGCTTAGATGAGGTGAAATTGGCCGAACGTTACGATGCTCTAAGTGAAAAGGCGAAAGCAACTTCCTACGGCAAACAGATTGCAGCTGATCTGGAAATGATGAAAAAAGTCGCCGTGGGGGAAATCGCTCCCAACTTCAGCGCCCCGTTGGCGGATGGCGGTGTACTTTCACTGCACGAGACGAAAGCTAAAGTGAAAGTCGTTGATTTTTGGGCTTCTTGGTGTGGTCCCTGCCGGGCAGAGAACGTGAACTTGATAAAGATCTATAAGCGTTATCGCCCGAAAGGGTTGGAGATCATCAGTGTTTCCATTGATGATAACAGGCAGGCTTGGTTGTCGGCAATCGGTCAGGATGGCAGCGATTGGAAAAACGTGTCCGACTTGAAAGGCGGACAATCTGAGATTGCTACCGCGTATAGCGTGAAGGGAATTCCCTGCACCTTTATCCTCGATGGTGAAAACTGTATTGTGGCTAAAAATCTCCGGGGCAAAGACTTGGAGAAGAAGATCGACGAGATGCTGAAAAAGAAGAAATAGCAAGTGTGAGGAGTACGTTGAACCGGGACCGCCTCTAAACTCATCCAAGGGGCGGTCCTAATTTTAAAAACTAAATACATATAAACTTATGAAAACAAAATTATTTAGAGACATCGGTTATTTTGTATTCATTCTATTAGCACTTAGTAGTTGTGTTAATGAGATGGATATGGTAGAAGAAGAACAAGGGTTGGAAACGGGCATTAGCCGATCGTATCCAGCTGACACTTGGACAAAGTATCTCATAGATTACGAGGGATCTACACAAGACAAGTATGCTCTTGCTAAGGTCGAGAACTGTCTTGAAAATCTATATCGTTTTATCCCCGATATACAATATGTTATTGATAATTTAATAATGAGAGGGTTAAAAGTCCGCATAAAAGTGAGTAATGTTCCTGGAGGTTCAATGGAGTCTTGGTATAATCCTTCCTATCCTCCCGAAATCGGATTTAATGGAGAAATGAATATTACAATGGGGAGAGTGTTACACGAGTTATTGCACATGTTTTCTTTTAATACGTATGATTCATATCGAAAACAATTAGATCTTGCTTGTGAAGAGTATGAGATAAGAGTTTTAACAGATTTATATATGCGTCGTTATTTTAAGAGTTACAGACATGAATATCAAGGGGTGCGTTCGATAACTGATCGCGGAGCTTATCTAGCTTGGTTAGATGAAATTATTAATGATAGTGATTATAGCGTTGATAATTTTGTTCCTAAATTTAAAGAATTTGCGGCATCCTGCATGCCTAGTTTAGAGGATGAAAAAATACATTTTGTAGATATACTAGGATATAAACCGCTGTTGGTACGTACATTATGGTTTTATAAAGAAAATAAATAATAGGATTTTTAATTATATTCATCTAAAATAATAGGAAAAATGAAAAAAATAATTTTAACACTATACGTATGTTTATCATGTATCATGATAGCAAATGCAAGACAGGAAACCCCAAGTGTTGTAGATACCTTGGCTAAAAGAGTTATTAATGGTTTGGAAGTTATCCCGATAAGAAAGACCTATGAGGGGGGAACGATCTTTTGGAAATTACGTGTTTCCGATTTTGACTCGCATTTCCAGAAGTTTGAAAGTAAATACCCGGGGGAAATGGATTTCAGTATAGAATCCAGCGAAACGGCCGAGGTCATAGGTGAGTGGCAAGATCATGTTTGGGAAACAGCCGTTCCCGAAGCAATAAAAGCATTAGAAGGTTTTAATATCACGCTTTTTATTGACAAGGAAGGACAGGTATTCACGGCAGATTTTTCCATGAAGGATGAGGAATTTCAAAAGTTGAAAACACTTCCGGAGAACACGTTAAAGGATCTTTACCAGAATTTGATAAAAGAAAAATGTGAAACTATCAAAGACATCGAGTTTCACTATTTGGATTTGAACTCTGAATTTGGTAGAATCACCTCATGGGCAGCGTGTGGCTCGAAAGGGCTCGGGAAAGAATATATCACTATAGACCTATTTTGGTATGTTTATCACGTGCGGGGGATGCAGCAGAAAAAATAGATGAAAATACGGTAAAAGGAAAAATCAGTGAAGTAAATAATGAGTAATTAAATTGGGATCGCCTTTTGGATGAGTTTAGGGGCGGTCCTAATTTTAAAAACTAAATACATATAAGTTGATGAAATCAAAACTATTTAAAGACATCGGTTATTTGTTCTTCGCCCTGTTAGCACTTAGTAGTTAAGTCAACGAGGTGGATATTAATCTCAAAAACATGGAAAGATGAAAAAAATAATTTTAACACTATACGTATGTTTATCATGTATCATGATAGCAAATGCACGATGGTATTCAAGTGTTGTGGACACCTTGCCCAAAAGAGTTATTAACGGCTTGGAAGTTATTCCAGTAAAAGAAACCTATGACTCGGGAAACATTTTTTGGACATTGAGAGTCTCTGATTTTAAAGAATGCTTTCAGCGATTTGAAAGTAAATACCCGGGAGGAATTAATTATAATCTAAATTCCGATGAAGTGAACAAGGCTATTTATGATTGGGAAGATCAACTTTGGGAAATATTTCCTCCCGAGATAAAGGCTTTAGAAAGATTCAATCTTAAGCTTTTTGTTGATAAAAATGGACAAGTTTTCACCGTAGAATTTTCTATGCCGGACGAAGCGTTTCAGAAATTGGACGGATTCCCAAAGAACACATTAAAAAATTTTTACCACAAATTAATAAAGGAGAAATGTGAAGCTTTTAAAGAGGTAGATTTTTACGTGTTGGATCCAGATAGTGAAGGAGATAGAGAGATTCTTTTAGCAGTATGTGGTTCGTTTGGAAGTGGAAATGAGTACACGACCATTTTTTTGAATAAGACTGGTTATGATATGTTCGGTACATTTAGTCCATGGAGATTGCCGAAAGACGAGTTTAAAAGATTACTCAAAAAGAATGAGGCAGAGATGAACAGCCGGAAGCAAGACGAGTAAGTAAACGAGAGAGACGTATGGAATGAGGACCACCTTTTGGATGAGTTTAGGGGCGGTCCTAATTTTAAAAACTAAATACATATAAGCTGATGAAATCAAAACTATTTAAAGACATCGGTTATTTGTTCTTCATCCTGTTAGCACTTAGTAGTTAAGTCAACGAGATGGATATTAATCTCAAAAACACGAAAAGATGAAAAAAATAATTTTAACACTATACGTATGTTTATCATGTATCATGATAGCAAATGCACGATGAAATCCAAGTGTTGTGGATACGTTATCGAAAAGAGTCATTAGTGGCTTGGAAGTAATTCCAATAAGAACGACTTACGAGTCGGGAGGGGTTTATTGGAAATTGAGAGCCTCTGATTTCAAGGACTATTTTGTACGATTTGAAAGTAAATACCCGGGAGCAATTAATTACAATCTAAATTCTGATGAAGTGAACGAGGTTATTGCTGATTGGGAGGATGAAATTTGGGAGACAATAGTTCCTGCCGAGATAAAAGCTTTAGAAGAGTTTGATGTTGGGCTTTTTATTGATAAAGATGGACGAGTTTTCACGGCTGAATTTTCTATGCCGGATGAAACGTTTCAGAAATTAGAAAAACTCTCGAAAAACACACTGAAAAACCTTTACCGTAATTTGATAAAAGAAAGATGTAAAGCAATTAAGGAGGTAGATTTCCAAATTTTGGATACAGATAGTGATTTTGATAGGAGAATTCTTTTTGGAGTATGTGGTTCTTTGGGAAGTGGAAATGAGTACACAACCATTTTTTTAAATAAGACTTGTTATGATATGTTCGGTACATTTAGTACATGGAGATTGCCGAAAGACGAGTTTAATAGATTACTCAAAAAGTATGAGGCAGAGATGAACGGCCGGAAGCAAGACGAGTAAATAAGTAAACGAGAGAAACGTATGGAATGGGGACCGCCTTTTGGATGAGTTTAGGGGCGGTCCAATCTTTTATCTTTTAAAATTTGCGGTATGATGAAAAAATTGAAGTTTGTTCCATGGATATTTTTAGCTTGTTTTCGTGTTTTTGTCCCGATGGAAGTTTCCGGGCAAAGTATGGTACTTATCGAGAGGGATACTTTCCTGATGTATTCCAATCCTTTAAGGGCTGATTCAACCTTGGCGACCCAAGTGTACGATCGGGTGTATTCTCCTCCTTATATTCGGGATGCGTCAGCGTATTATGGGTGGTGGCGCTTGCAGGGGGATTCCTTATTTTTGGAGAAGATCGAAGATACCTATGGCACGATGCGTTCATTTTGATTTGGAATAGTTTTAAGTGACACGTTGACTTAGAAAATGTCTGTTTGGTCTTTTGTTTTCCGGGTTTATTCGCGAATGTCAATAATCGCTACAGCCGCCGGGGCAGATTTTACGAGGTGTAAAATCAATCATTTATGGAAAACAAAAAGACCAACACGTTAATACATTCAAGCGAACCCCGTTACGGCGAGGGACATATATTTCTTTGGTGGGAGAATTATTGCCGGCGGCTTTTGTACGCAGACATTCTTTATGTCGAGGGATCGGGCAGTTATAGCGAGTTTCACGCGATCGACGGGAGTCGAGTGACGATTTCTTATCGTTTGGGGGTGATGGAACGCTCTTTGCCGGACGATACGTTTATCCGGGTACACCAGAGTTTCATCTTGAACTGGCATTATATCGATACATTTGTAGGCAACAGCGTTAAAATCGGTGACCGATGGTTCCCGATCGGGCGGGCCTATCGTCCCCGCCTACTGCAGGTGCTACACTTCCCGGAACTTCCCCGGCAAAATAGTAAACAGGAGTTATAATTATCATCTTTAATCATCAATCGGCCTGGTGAATCGGCCATCGGCGGCTTTATTAGTGGATATTTTTGTAGTATATTATCCAATATAGTGAAATATAAGATCATTTTTTACTGCTTAGGATAGATAAAAATATTATATTTGTATTTATTCAAATAATTGAAAATGAATATAAATAATTTCGGTGTAATAAAATCGTTGATAACCGGTTTGGAAAGTTCTCAGATTGAATTTAAGGAAACTACAGGACAATTGGAACGTGGGATGGAAACAATTTGTGCCTTTCTCAATGGAGAAGGTGGTACAGTTCTATTTGGTGTTACTGATAAAGGGAAAGTTATCGGGCAAGATATAGCAGATAATACTAAAAGAAATATAGCAGAAGCTATTAATCGATTGGAACCATTGGCTGAAGTTCAGTTATCCTATGTGGCAATCCCTGGTAGTGATAAAAAGGTCACAGCACTTCATGTGGAGGATTCGAGATTTGAACGCCCTTTTACATATAAGGGCCGTCCTTATTATCGTGTAGAGAGTATGACAACCACGATGCCTCAATCTATATACAATGAATTTTTAATGTTTCGTGATGGTTCAAAATATCGTTGGGAGTTATTTGAGAATGGAGATATTTCTTTACAGGATATAGATGATAATGAAGTTTTAAAAACAGTACGACTTGGAATTGAGTGTGGTCGTTTGCCGGAAAATATAGGAAATAATATTCCTATGATTTTGGAAAAATTTGGCCTTATTAGGAATGGAATACTTAATCATGCAGCTGCTATTTTGTTTGCAAATAAAGAACTTGTAGAATATCCGCAATGTTTGTTAAGATTGGCGCGTTTTAGAGGAACGGATAAGATGGAATTTTTAGATAATCAGCGAATACAAGGTAATATTTTTAAATTACTTGATGCCGCAATGGCTTTTATATTCAAACATCTTTCTCTATCGGGTAAAATCGAGGGTTTAGAAAGAGAGGAACAATTGACTATTCCATATAAAGCGGTACGGGAGGGAATTATTAATAGCCTATGCCATAGACAATACCGTACGATTAGAGGATCTGTCGGAATTGCGATATATGATGATCGAGTGGAAATAGAGAATCCTGGGGTATTTCCTCCCGCTTGGGATTTGGAAAAAATGAAGTCAGAGCATCGTTCTGAACCACAAAATCCATTGATTGCCAATGTCCTTTATAAACGTAAATTACTGGAAAGTTGGGGGCGTGGTATTATTTTAATGATTGAAGAATGTAAAAAAGCTAATTTGCAGGAGCCAGAATATAAATCGGAAGATGGTTTTATTGTTCTTACATTTAGGTATGAACCAGTTGCAGGACAAGTAACAGGACAAGTAACAGGACAAGTAACAGGGCAAGTAATGGGACAAGTAACAGGACAAGTAAGGATGCTCGTGTCATGTTTGGATAGGCAAGAATTATCGGTGAAAGAGATTATGGAAGTATTGTCTTTGAGGGGGAGAGATAATTTTCTTAATGGGTATTTGAATCCTGCAATGAAGGATGGATTTGTGGAACAAACTCATCCTGAAAATTCTAGGCATAGAAATCAAAAGTATCGTTTAACCGAGAAAGGTCGATTGCTATTATCTTCTATTTCTAATATTTCAATGTAATGGTTCCAGTTTAATTGTCCAGACAGTGTTTAGATGAAAAGTTTAATAGAATTAGACGTATTAGGACTGCTGTATGACTATGAATTACGTAGTGTAACTTTATTTTGGACTTTGGCAAAAATTCTTTTGTAATAATCGCATCTAGATTATAATGTTTGGTTTTTTTTGATTGTTGGTATTTATAGCTTTATCTCTAGAAATTTCGTTTGGGTATCTTTTTAATCTAGGTATGTTACTTGATATTCTATCGGGCAATATCCATTCTTCTTCCGTTGAGAATCCAATGTAGTTAGGGATTAATGACGTATCATTTTCGAATCAAAGACGAATCAAAGACGTTCAGCGGGTGTCTTTGATGTGGGAGAAAGGGGAGATTGTCTCCTCTTTACCGGGGATGTTTTTCGGTTGTTCATTGCTTTGTTCTACGGTCTGTTTAGGGATTTTCTTTTATCGGGAGAGTTGTGTGTTCACGAGTGAGAGATTCGAATTTATGGCGAATATGAAACGAAAAAGGTTATTTGTGAAAACATCCTGTTGTCTGTGAATTAGAGTTTTATGTCGAAGATGCAGGCTCTATCTTTGCATCAGAAAACAAAGAAAACTTTAAAAACGAACGAGTGATGGCAATAACAGAAGAGAATATTCGAGGAAAGATCGGGAATTCGATTTTCTACCGAGTGGGATCGGTGACACGGGTGAGGAGTGTGGCGGCACGGTATGCGGATGCGAACACGTCAAAACAGCGGGAAAGCCGTTCCCGCTTGAGGGTGGCAATACGCTTTTACCACCGTTTGGCGGAGACGGAATTACGAAAGGTGTGGTATTTGGCAACAAAGGGAACGGGGAAAAGCGGGTATAATTTATTTTTGAAGTTGAACATGATGATTTTTAAGCCTGACGGGAAGATTGGGGATTTTGCCCGGTTGCAGTTGACGGTCGGTCGGTTACAAAAAGTGAATCATCTCGTGGTGCGTGTTGATGAGGGGGATGTGGTTTCTGTGGCGTGGGAACGGGAGGAAGATCTTCCTTCCGCGGGAAAAGAGGATAAGTTCATGGTTGCCGTGCTTTATGCCGATCGTTCGTTTTCCCCGGAGTTTGTCAAGACGAGCGGGGAGACTAGGGGTGACGGGAAAGCCACTTTCCGTTTGCAGCGTAAACGGGGAACGGCAGCCCATTTGTATTGTTTCTTTCGGGAAAAGGATGGGAAGGCTTATTCGCCGAGCCAACACGTGAGAATTTAATGATTTTAGATTTATGATTTTAGATTCCAGCTGCACGGGGCCTTACTGATTTTAGATTTTAAATTTTAGATTTAAAAATTCAGGGATTGGGTGATTTCCGGTTGAAGGATTACTTTATGAACCTTATAAACTTTCGAACTTTATAAACTAACAAAAGACGAGGCGTTTAGCTGTTCCGGGCGTGTCGTTACGAGGGAGATGCGGGCGAGGATAAAAGGGAACGGGTAACTTTAATAATAAAAACATGGCAAAAAGAGAGACAAGTAAAAGAGAAGAAACGGCAAACGTGTCCGTGCAAGTACTTGAGGAGTTAAGAAAATTACGGGAAGAGGTTTGCCTGGCGATCGAGGCGGCATCAAACGCTTCCTACAGGTTGATGGATGCCGAGGAGTTGTGCCGGGCTATGCAAATATCCAGGCAAACATTACGGCGTTACGAGAAACAACTCCTTATCCCGGAGAGGAAGGTGGGTAACAAGAAGTTTTACCTCGCGGCAGAGGTGAAGAATTGTATCGTCACGGCTTTACGACTTTGGAAGGAGTGAAGAGCGTGGTCGTGGCGGTTGGCGAGGTGATCGACCGCCTGACGCTCCCGGCGAGGGAGAAGCGACAACTGGAAGTGGACCTGCTGGGATTGCTGGCAGAACACGAGAAAGAGATGGCCCGCTCTCGCTCGGCAGCCGTGGTGGAGGAGGCCCGGGGAAACTGGTTGCAGCGATCGTGGCGGCCGCTGGTGATGCTAGTGTTCGCCTTGATCGTCCTCGTGGGGACGTTCACGACGCTGCCTATCCTTTCCGATACTTCCCGCTTTTGGGATTTGCTGGAAATCGGCCTGGGCGGTTACGTGGTGGGGCGGAGTGGGGAAAAAATGGCGGAGGCGATTTTTAAGGTAAAAGCTAAAAAGTAAAAACTAAAAGTTGGAAAAAGTAAAAGGTAAAAACTTGATTAATTAAATTTTTATTCATGGGAATTTCAATTTTCAATTCTCCATTTTCAATTGTCAACCATCGTTTGATGGGTGGCGGGGTGGTTCACCTGGTGAGCGCGAAGAACACCCGGCGTTTGGAGGGGCCGGACATGATCGTGCTGCACTACACGGCGGGAACGAGTGCCGAGAGTTCCGCGCTTTTCCTGACCCGCCCGGACGTTTCGGCCTCGGCTCACGTGGTGATCGGTCGGGAGGGAGAGGTGTTCCAGCTGGTTCCTTTCAACATCGAGGCGTGGCACGCGGGGAAGAGCTGGTACGCCGGGCGTGGCGGGTTGAACCGTTACTCGATCGGGATAGAGCTGGATAACCTCGGGAAACTCCGGTTCTCGGGCGGGTTGTTTATCGCGGAGTGCGGGCGAGTGGTACCGCCGGAGGAGGTTTACACGGACTGTTCCGGTGATCGCCCGATGTACTGGCATCGCTACACGGCAAGGCAGGTCCGGGTGTTACGGGAGATCTGTACCCTACTGGAAGAGACCTACCCGATCCGTGACGTGGTGGGTCACTCGGCGATCACGCCGAGAAAGATCGACCCGGGTCCGGCGTTGGAATTCGCCTTTAGCGAATTTCAAGATAGGAACTAAAAATTTACCTTCTTGGGGCAGGGCCCGCCCCGGGCATGTAAAGTTCATTTTCAATTTTCAATTTTTAATTTTCAATTGTAAAGTTATGGCAGAATTTAACTCGTATTTACTGGGAAAAGCAAGAAAATCAGTGGGAAACATCACGTTGTGTTACACGAGAGGGAAGAACATCGCCAAGGCGAAGGTGTTTTCCCGGAAGGACAACCCGACGCCGGAGATCCTGGCCCAACGGGCGAGAATGAAAGCGCTGGTACAGTTATCCCGGCAGTTGTTACCGGTGATCCGGAAAGGCTTTGCCGGGATCGGTAAAGGTTCGGCGGCGAACGCTTTCGTGAAGGTGAATATGTCCCGGGTATCGGTGGACGAGGCGAACGTGGCGACGGTGGATCTCGACCGTTTGCTTTGTGCTTCCGGGATGTTGTACCCGCCGAAAGTGGAAGTGACTTACTCGGAAGAGAACAAGATGTATTCTTTCATGCAGGAGATGCAGGACGAGGAGAACGGTTACGCCTTCAGCGACGATCAGGTGTATGCGGTGTTATACGAGAGCGTGCTTGGGCGAGCCCGTCTAGTGACGTTGCGAGTCCGTGGGGAGAACGGTAACACGAGCTACGCTCTCCCGGAGGAGTGGAGTCACGAGAACGTGAAACTGTATTGTTTCGCCACGTTGAAGAACGGGAAGAGCGCTTCGGATAGCTGGGTGATGACGCTGTAAATTTTATGGTTCCTGATCGAGTGATTTCGCGAGAGGAACGAGTTCTCACGTCTCTGGCATCGGATCCATGCCGGGGACGTGAATCCCATTTTAAATTCTAAACTTTAAATTTTAAATTATCAAAATGGGTAATTATTTTTTGATCGGTATGTTTTCGACGTTGAGTTTTAACGCCGTGTTGTCGCAGATGGCGGACAACTTGTTGGCAGGAGTTTTCAGTATCGTTGGTGGGGTGATTAGTTCGCTGGCGGTGGCGTGGGTGAAACGACGGTGGGAGAGGAGGGGATAGGGAGCTGTCCAAAAAAGTCTTATCCAGTATCTATAAACTACCCCCTCCAGCTCCCCCTTACACAGGGGGAGGGCTGATTACCAAGCGGTTTCTCCCCCTGTGTAAGGGGGAGTTAGAGGGGGTAGTTGTTTAAAATAGACTTTTGGCAGCCCCCTCACTTTTGGGATATTAAATGTTTTATTATATATTGATTTCCAGTTATAAATATATTAAATTGTTTCAAAACCTAAGCAAGTTGACCTTATTTTTGTTGCAAAACCTAGGCAAGTTGATTTTGTATGTACCAGTATTGCAAAGCGGGGAAAGTTGTGATTTTTTGGGTATTTACCTAACCGTGTAATTTTTCAATAATCTAGGAAAGAATCAAAAATTTTGAGTAAATTCGCCTAAATAATCTTATGAAAATGAAAGTATTTGGCGGGATGTTATGTTTCCTGTTTGTTTTATCCTTAAACGTGAAGGCGCAGGATTCGGTGAGGGTGGCGCTTGTACAGGCGCACTTGATATGGGGGGATGTGAAGTCCAATCTATGGGCTTTTGATAAGCGGGTGCCTTTGTGTAAGGGGGCCGATGTGATTGTATTTCCGGAGCTTTTCACTTCCGGATGTGAGATGAAGAAACGGGATAAAGAAGAGGCAATGCGTTCGAAAGATGAGGTGGCTTCCTATTACCCGACAGTGATCAAGCGGATGAAGAAATGGGCGAGGCGCTCCGGGGCATTGGTGATCGGTTCCACGATTTACAAAGAGAATGGGAAATATTATAACCGGTTATTGGCTGTTTATCCGGATGGGAAATACGAATATTACGACAAGCATAATTGTTTTAAAAAAGGTAGTTTCTCGCCCGGAGACCGTCATCTGACACTGGAATGGAAAGGGATACGTTTCTCAACTTATATCTGTTATGATTTGCGCTTTCCGGAGTGGAGTAGGAATCAGGGCGAATATGATGTTGCCATTTACATTGCGAATTGGCCGGAATCCCGACGGGACGATTGGAATCAACTTCTACGGGAACGGGCTTTCGAGAACGAGGCGTATGTCGTGGCCGTTAATTGTGCCGGGACAGACTTAACAGGACTTGTTTACCGGGGAGAGAGTTGCGTGATCGCTCCCGACGGGGAAGTAAGGGCGAAATGCAGGGATTATTGGGATGATGTCGTGGTTCATAAAGTTTGTAAGGTTCATAAGGTTATAAAGTAGCTTAAGGGGCATACAAATAAAGCGTCCTTGGGGGACGCTTACTTTATAAACTTTACAGACCTTACAAACTTTATGAACTAATCCAATTTCAGCACGGCAAGGAATGCTTTTTGCGGGACCTCGACGTTACCGATTTGTTTCATTCGTTTCTTTCCTTTTTTCTGTTTTTCCAGTAGTTTACGTTTACGGGAAATATCACCACCGTAACATTTTGCGGTTACATCCTTGCGAACGGCTTTGATGGTTTCGCGGGAAATAATCTTCGCACCGATGGCAGCTTGGATTGCAATGTCGAATTGCTGACGGGGAATCAGTTCTTTTAATTTCTCGCAAATGCGTTTCCCGAAAGAATAAGCGTTATCAAAGTGGATTAAAGCAGAGAGGGCATCCACGGATTCGCCATTCAGCAGTATATCCAATTTCACAAGATTTGCCCGACGATAACCGATCTGGAAATAGTCAAAAGAGGCGTAACCTTTCGTGATACTTTTCAATTTGTCGTAGAAGTCAAACACGATTTCAGCCAGTGGCATCTCGTAGTTCAACTCGATCCGGTTTCCTGTCAGGTAGTGTTGTTTTATCAGTACACCTCGCTTGCCGAGACAGAGGGTCATGATCTGACCGATGTAGTCGGTGGGCGTGATGATCTGTGCTTTTATATAAGGCTCCTCGATATAGTCCATTACCGTGGGAGAGGGCATATCGGAGGGGTTGTGCATTTCGAAAACTTCACCTTTCGTGGTGTGGGCGATGTACATAACGTTGGGAACGGTGGTGATCACGTTCATGTCGAACTCCCGATCCAGACGTTCCTGCACGATTTCCATATGGAGCATTCCGAGGAACCCGCAGCGGAATCCAAATCCAAGGGCGGCTGAAGATTCCGGCTCGAAGGTCAGGGAGGCATCGTTTAGCTGTAATTTCTCGATGGAGGTACGCAGGTCCTCGTAATCCTCCGAATCAATCGGGTAGATTCCGGCAAAGACCATGGGTTTTACTTCCTCGAATCCCTCGATGGCGGCGGCGCATGGACGTTCCACGTGCGTGATCGTATCCCCGACTTTTACCTCGGATGAAGTTTTAATACCGGAAATAATGTAGCCCACATCTCCCGTTTTCAGTTCGTTGCGGGGTTCTTGTTCTAGCCGTAATACTCCAATTTCATCTGCATCGTATTCCTTGCCCGTACTCACGAATTTCACGATGTCACCTTTTTTCAGACTACCGTTCATGATACGGCAATAGGTGATGATTCCGCGGAAAGAGTTAAATTCCGAGTCGAACACCAAAGCCTGAAGTGGTGCGTCGGGATCACCCGTAGGTGCGGGAATTCGTTCTACAACCGCTTCCAGTATTTTATCCACGCCCAAACCGGTTTTTCCACTGGCTTCAATAATATCATCCCGCTCGCATCCGATCAGTTCTTCAATCTGGTCCTTCACTTCCTCAGGCATGGCATTGGGCATATCCATCTTGTTCAAAACGGGAATGATTTCCAAGTTATTGTCAATGGCAAGATAAAGGTTCGAGATGGTTTGTGCTTGAATACCTTGCGTGGCATCGACAATCAGTAGCGCACCCTCGCAGGCAGCAATGGAACGTGATACCTCGTACGAGAAGTCCACGTGTCCCGGGGTGTCTATCAAGTTTAGAACATATTTCTCTCCCTTGTAATGATAATCCATCTGTATCGCATGACTCTTGATCGTGATGCCTCGCTCTCGTTCCAGATCCATATCGTCAAGCACCTGTGCTTGTAAATCTTTCCCTACTACAGTTCCGGTCGTTTCTAGTAAACGGTCGGCAAGTGTACTCTTACCGTGGTCAATATGTGCGATTATACAGAAATTCCTAATGTTCTTCATCTACGAAATTTTAGATTTAAGTTGCAAAAATATGGATAAAGCGGAAAATTTCAAACGAAAAGGAACTGTTTGTTTAATAATTCATTCCGAAATGCCAGAGCGGGATAATATTGGCATATCCACTTTCGATGTCATCTTTTACAATATATCCTTTTGGGAGACCTTCTATTTGTTTTTGTCCTTTGTTTTTCCCTCCTATTTCAAATGTTCTTTCTCCTATCTGAAAATCTGAAATTTTTGAGGATGTGATTTCTTGTTTCACACGCATCTGGTTGTAAAAGAATGTTTCACGAATGTTTCCTATATTTGGACTTTCTCGTCCTAAAGCATAAATGAGGTTCGTATTATCTATATATATTTTTTCTACTTTGCCTAATCCCCTGATACCCCCTGTATCATCACGAAGTTGAGCTATCATGCCTGCTTTTTCAATGTAAAGTAGGTAATCGGCTAAATAATTCCGACTTACACCAATCATATCTGCCAGTTTTTGTAAGACTGGCTTAAATGGAACACTTTGAGAAATGATCATTAGAAGTTGTTTTAATTTGCGTCCAGTGGAGACATTCATGTTTGCATATTGTGGGATATCGATCTCCATGGTCTGGTTTATCACTTGGTCCAATTCAATCTCGAAAGTTTTGTCTTTACCAAACGGGTAATAGCCTTGCTGAAGGTACTCTATGAAGAGGGGGAGAGGATGCGTTATTTGGGGTATTTCTACTTTGTGTTCTAATATTTCATCTATTGTATAAACAGGAATATTCATGTGATGAAACATGTTTAAATATTCGCGGAAAGAGAGGCCTTGCATATCGTAGATAGGAGCTCGTCGGCTTAGGTCTGCAGTTCCTTTATAGATGTCTAGAATGGATGATCCGGTAAATCGTATCTGCACATCTGGATAGGTGTCGTATATTTGTTTTAATTCACGTGACCAATTAGGGTATTTATGTATTTCGTCGATAAACAAGTGTTTCCCTCCTTGTTTACTAAATTTGTCTGTTAGATCGATCAAAGAATTCTCTGTAAAATATATGTTGTCTGCTGAAACATACAACGTATCTTTCGGGTGTAGGTTTTGTTTAATATGTTGGAGAAACATTGTTGTTTTACCAATACCCCGTGGACCAACAAGTCCTAACATATGGCTGTCCCAATTAATTTCGGCATATTTATAGCGAATAAAATCGGTGTTTGTAATTTTTAATAGTTTGTTGAAACTTTCGTAAAGTTTATCCATGATTAGTATGTATTTCTGCAAATATACGCAAATTGCACTATAAAAGTGCAGAAAATTGCTGTTTTCTGCACTTTTATAGTGCAATTTGGAGTTTGTAGTTTTTTGAATAATGTGTATACTTGATTATTTCAACACGGGTTGCCCGTTGTAAGTGACTGATTTTAGTAACGCTTTTGCATTTTTTACTGCCTTTTCCGGGAGCGGGGAGTAGTTTACTTTTGTGGTTAAGGCTTGGGCCTCTGCGTCCAGCATCCAGTTCAATAGTTTCAATGTCTCTTCGGCTTGAGCTTGATTTCTATCGGCATAGGCTTGCTCTTTGTATAAGATGATCCATGTGAAACAACTGATCGGGTATGCATCCGGGGCGGCCGAGTTGGTGATCATTGTACGGGTATCGGCGGGCATATCTCCTTTCGCCGCGGCTGAGATGCTTTCCGTGTTTGGGGTAATAAAGTTACCGGCCGCATTTTTCATCTGGGCGAATTGGATTTTCATGGCAAAAGCATATTCGGAACCCACGTAACCGATGGACCCTTCAGTTTGACTGATTACTCCGGCAACGCCCGGGTTACCTTTAGCGGCCATACCTACTGGCCATTTTAATGATTTTCCGGTTCCGATCTTCTCGGCCCATTCCGGGCTTACTTTGGTCATGTAGTCACTGAACACGAAAGTGGTTCCGCTACCATCTGAACGATAGACAGGACTCATGGCTTTGTCGGGTAAGTTCACGCCGGGATTGATGGCTGCAATACGGCTGTCGTTCCATTTGGTGATTTTGCCCAAGTAAATATCGGCGATAATGTCCCCGGTTAGTTTCAAGTTGTCTACTCCCGGAAGGTTGTACGCCAACACCACGGCTCCCATGCACGTCGGGATGTGAACCACGGCCGCGGGCATTTCGCTCATTTCTTTGTCGGACAGATAGGCATCGGACCCCCCGAAATCCACGATTTTGTCTTTCAGGCTACGAATACCGCCACCACTACCGATGCCTCCGTAGGTAATGGAATTACCTGTTTTATCTTGATAGGTTTTGAATGCAAGGTTATAGAAAGGAAGAGGGAAGGTTGCCCCTGCTCCGGAGATAGATACTTTTTTAGCGGGACCGTTCACGTCATTTGTCGCGTTGCTGCTAAAAATAACAGCTAACATAAGAACTGTGGTTAAAAGTAAGTTTTTCATTTTCTATTCATTTAAATAAATTGTTTTCTTTCTTTTTTGCGATTGCAAGTTCCGCTGATTATGTGAATCTAATGTTTCAAAACAGTTATTTTTTTGTTACGCGGTAGGGCATAAAGGGGTGGTGGATATGTTGATCCACAAGAGATGAGTGACGTTTGGAAGCCTGTATTATGCTTTGGATTCTTTTGTCGGTAATATCAAGTTTAAGATGACACCCAATAAGGCGGCAAGGCCTATGCCGGACATGGAGAAATTACCCCATTCGAAGGCCGCCCCTCCAATACCGAAGGTTAGGATGAGAGAGACGATAATCATGTTGCGGGTGTTGGAAAGGTCAACCTTGTTCTGTATTAGGTTACTCATTCCCAAAGAGGCAATTGTTCCGAATAAGAGTAGCATGATCCCTCCCAAAACAGAGGCTGGGATGGATTTTAACAAAGCACTGATTTTACCGAAAACCGAGAAGACGATCCCCGTCACGGCAGCAATTCGAATCACGGCAGGGCTTGTCACCTTTGTTAAAGACACGGCCCCGGTAACTTCGGAATACGTGGTTACGGGAGGGCCACCGATTAACCCGGCGAAAACACAGGCAAGACCGTCACCCAGTAGTGTACGGTGTAATCCGGGGTTTTTCACGAAATCCTTACCGGCAACACTGTTCACCGCGTAGACATCCCCGATGTGTTCGATTACGGGGGCAATGGCCACGGGAACCATATAGATAATGGCAGCCCAAGAGAAATCGGGTGTCACGAATTGAGGAAGGGCAAACCAAGCGGCTTCTTTGATCGGGGCGGTGTCCACGTTATAGAAAAAAAGTGCCACGAGATATCCGACAATGATTCCGCAGAATATAGGGATTAATTTTAACAGCCCCCGGCCTTTCAGAGAGACAACGACAGCCGTGATCAGGGAGATAAGGGCCAATACCCAGTTTTCGCTTGCCATTTTTACCCCGGAGCCGGCGAGGGAAAGCCCGATTAATATGATTACCGGACCGATCACGATGGGGGGAAATAGTTTCTTGATAAAGTCGGTTCCCCGTAATTTTACCAACAAGCTCATAAGCCCGTAGACCGCACCCACGGCGACCATCCCGGAAAGGGCTCCTGCCATACCGTACAATTCACTGGCTTTGATGATTGGGGCGATGAATGCGAAACTACTTCCTAAGAAGATGGGAACGATACCTTTCGTGACAAGATGGAAAATTAATGTTCCGATTCCCGCAGTAAGAAGTGCTGTTGACGGGTCCAATCCTACAAGTAAGGGAACGAGTACAGTCGAACCGAAGGCGACGAAAAGAAATTGTACCCCGATAACTCCTTTTTGGAAGGCAGAAAGATGATTCGCATCCATGATTATGTATATTCTGATGATTTGACAAACTGAACAAAGGTAGTTATTTGGCGGGGATTTTCAAAAAAAGCCTTACTTTTGTGGTTAAATGTTTGTATTTAAAACAAGAGCTATGATAAAATCAATGACCGGTTTCGGTAAAGCAACAGTGGACTGCGGGACAAAGAAAGTGATCGTGGAGGTAAAAAGTCTGAATTCAAAACAATTGGATATTAACTTGAGGACTCCGAGTATTTACAAAGAGAAGGATATTGAGATCCGGAATATGATAAAGAACGTTCTGGAACGCGGGAAGGTGGACGTGTATATCTATTTTGATAATGCGGAGGACGAGAAAGATGTTGCCGTGAACCAATCGGTGGTAAGACAGTATTATAATCAGATGTTGGAAGTTGCGAGTTCGTTGGGAGTGGAAATCAACAAGAGCGAGTTGCTGCAAACCATTATGCGTTTCCCTGACACGATGCAAGCTAAAATGGAAGAGTTGGATGAAGAAGGTTGGAATTGTTTGAGAAGTGCTATCGAGAAAGCGTTGTCGGATGTCGATGATTTCCGTATTCAAGAGGGTAAAGTTTTGATTGCAGATATTTTGAAACGGATCGAGTTGATCAAAAGTTTGTCGGGAGAAGTGCCCCAGTTCGAGAAACAACGAGTGATTACTATCAAGCAACGCTTGCAAGACAAGATGAAGGAGTGGGGAGAGATTAAAAATATTGACGAGAACAGGTTAGAGCAAGAAATTATCTATTACTTGGAGAAACTGGATATTACGGAAGAGAAAGTTCGTTTGGCAAATCATTGTAAATATTTTGTCGAGACGGTGGAGAAAGAAGAGGCGCCGGGACGTAAACTCGGATTTATCGCTCAGGAAATCGGTCGAGAAATCAACACCATGGGTTCCAAAGCCAATGACCACGACATCCAGAAACTGGTTGTCCGCATGAAAGATGAACTGGAAAAAATAAAGGAACAGAGTCTCAATGTGCTATGATTAGGTTCGTAAAGTTCATAAAGTTTATAAGGTTCATAAAGTAAGTAATGAGAGTAGAGCGATTTGAAGATATTCTTGCTTGGCAAAGAGCTCGAGATTTGGCAAGAAGAATTTATAATCAATTTGGTTGTAGTAAAGATTATGGATTCAAAGATCAAATACAACGAGCTGCAGTATCTGTGATGAATAATATTGCAGAGGGATTTGAGCGTAAGTCCAATCTTGAATTCAAACAATTTCTTTATATTTCGAAAGGATCGTGTGGTGAAGTTCGCTCAATGCTTTATTTAGCTAAGGATGTATTGATATTAGATGAAAAGAATTTCTCCGAACTTTTGCTAGAAACAGAAATCATATCTAAAATGTTATCGAACTTTATTAAAAAGCTTTGACTTTATGAACTTTATAAACCTTATAAACTTTATAAACGGATGAAAAAGAAGGTAATCATATTTTCAGCTCCTAGCGGATCGGGGAAGAGTACGATCGTGAATTACTTGTTGGCGAAGGATTTCGGGTTGGAGTTTTCGGTATCGGCAACGTGCAGGGCCCCCCGGGGAGAAGAGAAACACGGGAAAGAGTATTATTTCTTTTCAACGGATGAGTTTAAAGAGAGAATTGAGGCGGAGGATTTCCTAGAGTGGGAAGAGGTCTATCCGGGATGTTTCTACGGGACGCTGAAGAGTGAACTGGAGCGAATTTGGAAGGCTGGTCATGCCGTGGTATTTGATGTGGATGTTGTTGGAGGGGTGAATATCAAGAAAATATTCGGGGATCAGGCGTTATCTGTCTTTATTAAAGCTCCTTCCGTGGAGGTCTTGCGGCAACGGTTGATCGGGCGGGGTACGGATTCAATGGAGAAAATCGAACAACGTGTGGCTAAAGCGGAGTATGAAATGACATTTGCTGATAAATTTGACGTGGTCATTGTGAATGACAATTTAGATACGGCTTTAGCCGAAGCTGAAAAGGCGGTAAGGGATTTTTTGAAATAATCGAATGAAACAAGGTAAGGAAAAGAAAAGCGGACCTGTTATCGGACTTTTTTTCGGATCGTTTAACCCGATCCATAACGGGCACGTGGGAATTGCTCGTTACCTGTTGGAAAAAAAGTTGTGTGCGGAAGTGTGGTTTGTGGTCAGTCCTTGTAACCCGTTTAAAGTAGATCGATTCCTTTTGCCGGAGACCGAGCGTTTCGAGATCGTGAAGGCTGCCATCAAAGGAATTCCCGGAATGAAAGCCTGTGATATCGAATTTTCAATGCCTAAACCTTCCTACACAGTGGATACCTTACGGGTTTTGTTTGATCGATACCCCGGTCAACAATTTGCTTTGATCATCGGGGGGGATAACGTACTGGATTTCCCGAAATGGAAGGAGCATCGTTGGATCGAGGGACATTGTGATATTTTTGTTTATCCTCGTTCAGGTATTATAACTTCTGTTGAAGGATTTACGAACATGACGTTCGTTGATGCCCCTTTGTTTCCCTTGTCTGCCACCGAGATCCGAGAAATGATCCGAAAAGGAGATGATATTTCAAGCTTGGTTCCAAGCGAGGCTTTATCGTTGATTTGGAAACTGTATTCAAAATAAGTGAGCTTGTTACGCGATGTAAAACAAAATTGGCAGAGATATTCTACATCTCATAATCTGCTCACTTATTTCACAGAACAATGCTTGTTGGAAAATTTGGGTAGAAGAAGATCATGTTACCATGATAAACATCTTGCCAGCTTCACTTCCCGAAAGCTACATAAACAGTTACGTCTTGGCAGGTTTTCTGACTTGTTTCCTTTTCGTCGCCTTCCCATCCATGTACAGACAGTGGCAGTAGAGACTAAAGTTTCGAAACTTACAGCTGCGGGTACAGTTCCCGACTCTCACGGGATTCCCTTGTAATGTCACGAAGAACATTACCTTTCCAATACGTTTACAAACATAAGGAAAATAATTGGAAATCGGAAATGGAGTATTGAAAATTATTCTTTTTCATGGGGTTCGTGTTTTTTCGAATAATTATGAGGTGAGTTGTATAATTATGCATGAAAAATAAAATGTAATATACATATTATGAGTGTATTACAGTTAAATTTGAGAAATCGAAAACGTTGTAAAAAGTCAAAAACAAGTTGTACTTTTGTGCGGCTAAAAACAAGCGAAATTAATTGTTAAAATAAAAATAAGTTGTAGTATGGGATTTGTAACTAAGGAGAAATTATTCTCTAAGGATTTCTTTATCACCTACGGATGGTTGTTGGGTGGTTGTTTCATGTTCGCGTTAGGTGCGGTATTGTTTGCGGAGCCTTATGGTTTTGCTCCCGGTGGAACATACGGTCTGTCCATGGTCTTTCATCACTTGTGGGGCTGGGAAACTGAGATTGCTGCCCTTTGTATGGATGTGCCTTTGTTGTTGTTGGGAATTTATTTCCTGGGAGGAATGTTTGGTGTGAAAACCATCATCTGTACGTTTGCTATTCCGGCATTTATGCGTTTGATTCACTATGTTTACGGTTATGATGCTTTGCTAGAACCGGGAATTACTGACCGAACGATGTTGAATGAACAATTACTGTCAGCTATTTTCGGCGGTATTGTTTATGGTATTGGTATCGGTATGATCTTCAAGGCTCGGGCTACTTCCGGGGGATCGGATATTATTTCCATGATTTTGAACAAGTATACCCATATTTCTTTGGGTACGTTGGTTATTATCGTGGATTGTACGATTACTTTGTCAACCGTGGTGGCTTTCGGAGACTGGCGTTTGCCCATGTATTCTTGGATTATCGTGTTCATCGAAGGTAAGGTGATTGACTTGATCGTGGAAGGTGCTTCTGTCCACAAGACATTGATGATCGTCACGAAAGAGATGGAAACGGTGAAAAATATCATCTTGAATGATATTAATCGTGGAGCTACAATTTTACCGGCTGTCGGTGCTTATAAGGGTGAATCTCGCGAGATTATTTACACGATTTTAACTCGTCGTGAGATGATGATCTTACGTCACAGAATTCGTGAAATTGATCCGGAGGCTTTTATAAATGTTATCGACTCCAGAGAGATATTAGGAAAGGGATTCAAGTCATTAGAGGACGAATAAAAAAGAGGCATTGGCCTCTTTGCGTGAAGTACATATACAAAAAAAGAGCCGAAAGGCTCTTTTTTTAATACATATCGGTAATGTCCCAGACAAATGCCCGGATACCGTTTTCTTTATTCACCTCGTCAAGGTTCTTGACATATTTCAAGATTAGAGGGACCATTTCTTCCTCCACGATAGTCAAGGTGGCGGAGTTCATTTCCGGCCAAGTGTGAGTTCCCATTCTAGGTTCTCCATCCACGGTTCCGGCTCCGTTTACCAAAGGCCATTGCGTGAATCCCCGAATTTGTAATTGATCAAGGATAAAAGCAACCCGTTCCGTCAAGGCTTGGTTATATGATATAAATACTGCTTTCATAGTGTTTTAGGTTTTAAATTTTAGATTTACGATACAGGATCGTAAATCTAAAATCAAATATTATTTATTTCTTTTTCGGAAGATCTCTTTCCGGGTTAAAGTCGGCCATGAACTTGAATTGTTTGCTGAGAATCTTCTTTTTATCACGGCTACCACTCTTGTCCATTGCGGCGTAAACGGCCGGAACAATCACCATCGTGATAATCGTGGAGAAGATCATACCACCGATTACGGCGATACCCATCGGTCTCCAGGTTTCAGAACCCTCACCAGCACTAATTGCCATCGGCACCATACCTAAGATGGTGGTTAACGAGGTCATCAATACCGGACGCAAACGAGAACGACAAGCCATTGCGATTGCGTCGTACAGGCGGATACCTCGTTCACGCATCAAGTTGATAAAGTCGATCAACACGATACCATTTTTCGTAACGATACCCACCAACATGATAGCACCCAATGCGGCAACGATACTCAAGGTTGTGTTCGTCAGCAACAAGGCAAGAACCACACCGGTGAAGGCGAACGGAATTGCCAACATGATGATGAACGGCATCTTGAATGACTCGAACTGTGCGGCCATCACGATGTAAACCAACATCAAAGAGAGTAACAACAATAAGAACAATGAGCTGAATGATTCCTGTTGATCTTCGTAGCTACCACCGATATACATGGATACTTCCTGAGGTATTTCCGTGTTATCGATGATCTCTTGAGCTGCAGTTGCTATATCTCCTAGGGCAACTCCTGCTGCCGGGGTGATAGACACTTTCAACAAACGTTGTTTACTCTTACGCTCGATATTTGGCGGGGAGAAGAACTCTTGGATTTCTCCCAATTCTTTTAACCGAACCTTCTGGCCCTTGCCGTCAGGGATAATGATATTTTCAATCTCGGTGATCGAAGAACGATATTTCTCGTCGAAACGTACGATAATATCATATTCCTCTCCGTTTTCCTTGTATTTACTGTTCCGGTATCCATAGATACGGTTACGCATGTATGAACCTACTTCAGACGTTGTCAGACCGTGGCGGGCTAGTTTATCTTGATCCAGCATGATACGCAACTCGGATTTATCTTCGTCACGGCTGATCTTGATATCTTCCGCTCCCGGAATCTGGCGGGCTTTCTCTGCGATGGAGTGTGCTAGATTCGTAGTCGTGTTGAAGTCATGTCCCATGATTTCAATGTCCACGTTATTACCTCCCATGGAACCACCGCTTGAAGTTGTTACCGTGTACTGTAAAATGTCCGGGAAAGCTTTCAAGATACCACGCACCTGGTCGGCAATCTGGAACACACTACGTTGACGGTCTTTAATATCTGTTGTTCTCAAACGCATGTTCAAGATATTGTTACCCGTGCTGTTCATCATGGATGCGAAAGAGGCTTCCTCTTCACTACCGTATGACAAGTTGATCAACGTGATTTCCGGAATATCTTTTCGAATGATGGAATCAATTTCCAAGGCAACCTCTCTCGTCACCTCTACACGTTGGCCGGATTGCATCTTGGCGTACACGTTCAGGTAGTTTTGGTCATTCTGGGGCATAAAGTCCGTTTTGATCAATTTAGCCAGGAACATGGAGGCAAAGAATAAAGCAAACATACTAAGGATCGTTACGGTCTTGTGAACAAGTACCCAGCGGATCAATTTCTCGTAAGCACTGTCCAATTTCTCCAACATTCTGGAAACGAAGTTGTAGAAACTAAACTTACTTGAATCCGTCTTCTCTTGAATTTTCATCAATTGAGAACACAACATCGGGGTCAAAGAGATTGCGGTCACGGTTGACGTACATACCGTGATACAAACGATCCATCCCAACTGTTTAAACAAAATACCGGTCATACCGCTCACCAAGGTCAACGGGAAGAACACAGCCACGGTTACCAACGTCGTAACGATTACAGACAACCAAACCTCGTTTGTACCGTATTTGGCGGCCTCTCGCGGACGGCTTCCCCGGTCAATATGTTTCGTGATGTTCTCCAATACCACGATGGCGTCGTCCACCACCATACCAATTGCAATAGATAGGGACGATAGAGATATAATGTTAAGCGACTCCCCGGTTGCAAATAAGTAAATGAAAGCAACAATCAAGGAAATCGGGATTGTCAATGCGATGATGAAGGTTGCTCTCCAACGTCCCAAGAATAAGAACACGATCAAGATCACGAAGATCAAAGCGTACATCAAAGACTCCTGCAAGTTGTTAATAGATTTGATGATGAAGTCCGAGTTATCCGAAATGATTTGGAATTTGATATCTGTCGGTAGTTCCCTCTGTGCTTTCTCGATTTCGCTCTTTGCCTGTTTCGCAACAGCTACTGCGTTTGCATCGGTTTGTTTGGTTACCATTAATACACCACCCCGACCTCTGTTAATCGTTTGTTCTAGGGTAATATCTTTTAGGGTATCCCGTACATTGGCAACATCACGCAGGTAAATGATTTTATCATTTTGAGTGCCTAACACGATGTTTTTGATCTGGTCACTTTCTTCGAATTCTCCTTCCACGCGCAAAGTATAGTCCATCTGTCCCATCTTCACGTTACCGGAAGAAATATCTTTATTCTCTGCCAGAATCTTGTTACCGATTTGTTCCAGCGTCAAATTGTAAGCATCAAGTTTATTCGGGTCGAGGTCCACGTAAACGACACGTTCCGGGGCTCCGGCCACGATAACAGAGGCAACTCCGTCCACGCGGTTTAATCGGGTAATCAGCTTGTCATCCAAAATCTTGTCAATACCGGGATATGATTCCTTTGCGGTTACGGCATAAATCAAGATAGGCATCATGGACGTGTTGAAACGCATGATGGTAGGACGGTCTATATCATCCGGGAGGCTGGACATGGCTTTATCTACTGCATCACGCACGTCGTTTGAAGCCTCGTCAAGATTTACTTCCCATTCAAACTCCAGGGAGATAACAGATAGGTTATCGTAAGAAGTTGAGGTCAATTCCTTCAAGTCATCCACCGAGTTTAACTGGTCTTCGAGGATCTTGGTCACGTTCTCTTCAATATCTGCGGCGTTAGCTCCCGGGTAGGTTGCCATTACCGTGATATAAGGCGGGTCCATCTTGGGATACTGGTCCACTGGTAATTGTATATAGGCAGCAACACCCAGTACGATGATGGCGAGGAAAACCATCAAGGTTGAAATGGGTTTATTGACCGCTGTATTGTATATACTCATATTCTGAATTTTAAATTTTAAGTTTTAAATTTTAAGTTGCGGGTTTCTCCTATTTTGTAATAGAAAGCGGTGATCCGTCAACTAACCGGCCTTGACCGACAACAATCAACTCGTCTCCTTCGCGGATTTCATCACTGATCAACTCTACTTGATCCTCGAAACGTCTGCCAAGTTTTACATTCACACGTTTTGCTTTTCCATCTTTATTCAGGAACACGTAACGATCGTTTGAACCCTGTAATTTCAACACGGCGATAGCCGGAACGACCATAGTTTCTGTGTTACCGATGAAGAAGTCAATGGTTCCGTACATCCCCGGTCTTAATGATTCGTCGCTATTCGGGATTTTTACTTCTACCGTGAAAGTTCTTGAGGCGGGGTCGATCGTCGGGTAAACGATGCTAACCGTACCATCAAATGTTTTATCAGGAAAGATATTGCTCTTCAACTGAATTTTAGTTCCTTTTTGTATGGCCAAATAATATTGTTCGGCTAGGTTCACGTAAGCTTTCAGCGGGTTGATTTTTTCGATTGCGATGATAGAAGGTTTACTAGCACCACCGAAAGCGGCTCCCGTGTAAAGTTCCCCATTCTCGAAATATTTTCCGGTAACAATACCGTCAAAAGGAGCGAGCATTTTGGTATTCTCTTTCAAGAAATCCACGTTAGCTTTAGCTACTTCGTACTGGGTTACGGCAGCATCATAAGCTTGTTTGGAGATACTTCCGGTTTCATTTAATTGAACGGCACGGTTATATTCCGTTTCCAAGTTCTTTAATTGAACTTCAGCTTGAACTAGCTGGGTTCTATCCATCTCAACGAGTAACTGACCTTTCTTGATGCGGTCGCCTACTTCCACGTAAATCTTCTCGATTCTGCCCGTGGCAGCGGGGGCATAGTACACTTGCTTATCTGCTTGTAAGTTGGCGGTATAGTCCAAGGTTTTGGCAATATCCGTCTTCTCTAATTTTTGCACCTTAACAGGAACCGCCTCCACGGTTTCCCCTGTAGTCTTATCTTTTTTGCCCGAGCAACCGGCAAGGATAGCTAATGCTATAATCGATAAAATGAGATTCTTTACCATTGTATTTCTTTTTTGTTTTTGTTATTCAAGTTGTTTTATCGGGGAAGTTGATTATACAGTTTTTCCAAACTTACTTGTGCTTGTAGCAAGCTTAGAATTGCTTCCGTGTAATTTGTTTCTGCTTGCAGGTAGTTGTTATTTGCTTGTGTCAAATCCAAACTGGAAACAGCTCCCAGCTCGTATTTTCTCTGGTAGTTCTTTAATACCCGCGTGGCAACATCGATGTTCTCTTTTTGCAGGTTGTAATTTTCCATGGCGTTTTTCAAGTTGAATTTCAACTGTTCGTCCTGCACGTTCAGCTGGTCTTGCAATAAACTCTTCTGCATATAAGATTGTTCCAAGGTAATTTTGGCCTGTTTAACCTTGGAATCCCGCTGCAAACCGGAGAAAATCGGAATGTTCATCGTGAGGCCGGCCGTGTGTTTCGGGCTCATATCTAATGCCGGTTTCAAAATCTTGTAATTGAAGTTGTAATTACCGGAGATCGTGGGAGCGTAACTCCATTTTTCCAATCCCAGCATCTTTTTATTCAGCTCGGTTTGCGTGGTGATCAATTGATAACTCAAATTATTATTGATGTCAAATTTCTCAACATACAAGCGAGTGGACTTATCGTTTTCCAAGAATACATTCAGCGCATCCGTAAGTTTAATCGGGGTGCCTGCTTCCAGTCCCAGTTGAAGACGCAGTAGGTTGTAATTCACGGCAACCGTTCTCTCCATGGATAATAAACTGTTTTTCAGTTGTCCCACGTTAATGCGGATTTGATCCACGTCCGTCACTTCAACCGTTCCGGCTTTGTACATATTATCGGTGTGCTTGTAAATTTCATTCATATTCTCCAGGTTCTGACGTAGAATGTCGAGCATTCTTTCAGATACCAGCACCGTGTAGTATGAATTATAAATATTTTCAACGATGTCCAGTTCCGTGGTTTCAACTTCCTGCTCGGTCAGGCGTACAGCGATTTTACTGGTTTGCATCCCTAGAATCCATTGGCCGCTGAATAATAATTGTTGCAAACCTACCGTCAGGTTAGACTGGTCTTTCATTTTTATCGCTTGGCCGCCGAAATCCATCTTGTAGTTGAAATTCGTGGAATACGTTACGGTACCATTGACTTGTGGTAATCCTTGTGATACGGATTCCCGTACCTTTTGGCGATACAAATCAATATTCATCTGCGAAGATTGCAGTTCTTTGTTGTGCTTGATAGCAAACTCCACCGCTTGCTGAAGCGATATCGTTTGCGGCGCTTCCTGTGCGTGGAGCATCCATGGCACGAAAAACATTAGGAGGAAAAGAGTCGTTCCTTGTTTCATAGATTATAGATTTAATTATTTATTTTTCCGGGAAATTTCAAATGTTTTTTCTCTCGTTACAAAACTCGTACCAAAAAAATCAATCATCCGTCTTCTGGTCGTTTTGCCGTGTTCCTTAGGCGTTCAAATTCTTTTAGACCTTTTTCTGTGGATATAGCGTAAATAAAATTGATAAAGATCGTTGAAATAATTACCGAAATCGGGTATTCAAGCTTACTGGTGATTTCAGGATCTTTCAAAAAGTGCAATTGTTTGCCTAACAGGTACAATTGTAATTCTTTGTCAATATCCTTCCGGAAGAGTTCTTGTTTTATACCGTTATCCAGTAATGCCACGAGAAACTTCTTCGTTGACTCCTCTTCTTGCTTGGCAACTCTTTCGTACACGGCCGGGTGATATTTCCTTAAATCAAAATGATTGGCAGGTAAGCGGCTACCCAAATCACTCACCATGAAATCCCGAATTTCGCTCATGACCACGATCGGGTTTTTCTTGGCTAGTTGATTAACATCCGTGTTTTTTATTTTTTCATCTCTCCTGTACAACATCACTTGCTCCACCACGTCGTCTTTATTGGCAAACTGTTGGTAGAGTGTTTTCTTCGAAATTTTCAAGTGATTCGCTATATCATCCATGGAGGTACTTCTCAATCCGAATCTCAAAAAAAGATCCGAGATAGCGGCTATAAGTTCCCTTTTTTGTTTTATGTTTTCTTCCATAGCTGATGTCTTAGTGTTTGTACTTGGAAACGAAACGTGTTTAAAACGTTTCCACGTGCAAAAGTATACAAATATTGTTCCACTAATACGACATGTATGTTAAAGTATTGTTAAAACTCTTGTCGGGCGCAACTTTTCAATGATTTTAATCTTATTACATCATTTTCAATTCTCAATTCTCCATTTTCAATTTCATTATCCTATCTTTGTGTCATGATTGATCAGGCTACCATACAGAAAATTTTTGATGCGGCGGATATATACGAAGTGGTTTCCGATTTCGTGAGTTTAAAAAAGCGAGGTGTAAACTATCTTGGGCTGTGTCCGTTTCATAATGAGAAGACAGGTTCGTTCACCGTTTCCCCGGCAAAAGGCATATATAAATGTTTCGGTTGCGGGAAAGGGGGAAATGCCGTGAATTTTATCATGGAACACGAGCAGATGTCTTACGTGGAGGCATTGAAATATCTGGCCGAGAAATATCATATCCCGGTTGAGGAAAAGGAATTAACAGAGGAACAGAAGAAGGAGAAGACGGAACGAGAGAGTATGTTAATTGTCTCTTCATATGCGAACGAGTATTTTCAATATCAACTGTGGAACACGGACGAGGGGCGTTCCGTGGGATTGGGTTACTTGCGTCAACGAGGTATCAGTGACGAGATGATTCGCAAATTCGGTTTGGGCTATAACCCGGAAGGTTGGGGGGCGTTCACGAAAACAGCTCAGGAAAAGGGCTACAAGAAAGAGTTTCTCGTGAAGACAGGATTGACCATCGAGAACGAGAAAGGACTTTTCGACCGATTCCGAGCCCGGGTGATGTTTCCCGTGCTTGATTTGGCGGGTAAGGTGATTGCTTTCGGGGGACGAACGATGACAGCCGATAAAAAGATTTCAAAATACCTGAATTCCCCGGAGTCCGAGATATATCACAAGAGTAAAACCCTTTACGGGATATTCTTTGCTAAGAAATCAATCGTGCAGCAAGATCGTTGCATCTTGGTGGAAGGGTACACGGACGTGATCTCTTTTCATGCGAAAGGAATTGAGAACGTGGTGGCTTCCTCGGGAACCTCTTTGACGATCGAACAGATCCGGTTGATTCGTCGGTTGACCCCGAATGTGACAATTATTTATGACGGGGATGCTGCCGGGATCAAGGCCTCTTTGCGGGGAATCGATCTCGTGCTGGAAGAGGGATTGAACGTGAGGGTACTTTTACTGCCGGACGGGGAGGACCCGGATTCTTTTGCCCGGAGTCATACGCCGCAAGATTTGGCGGACTTTATCGCGAATAACGAGACGGATTTTATAAATTTTAAGACTAAATTATTGCTGGGTACTGCGGGGGATGATCCTGTTGAACGGGCTCGCCTAATCACGGACATCGTGCGAAGTATTGCCAAGATCCCGGATAACATCGTGCGTTCCGTCTATGTGCGGGAAACTGCTCACCAGTTGGATGTTGAGGAACGAGTTTTATATACCGAGATTGCCAAGGTTCGCTTGAAGAACGAGGAACAACCTTCCAAAACTCCTGTTGCGACTCCGGAATTGAAGGTAACAACCCCGACACGAGGAGCGACTCCTTGTGACATCGAGGAAAGTGTGTTGATTCGTTACCTGCTTTTATTCGGGGATAGCGAGTTGTACGAGGAGGAACGTAACGGATATATGCGAAGTGTGAGTGTCGGGGAATTCATTATCCGGGAACTTGGGGAAGATGATTTGGAATTGTTGAATCCCGTGTTCCGTACGATGCAACAGGAATATCAACGTCAGTATGAGTCTCCGTCGTTTATCCCGGCCCGTTATTTTATTTCTTACCCGGATATAAAAGTCAGTACCATGGCTGCCAATATCTTGAGTGAACCTTACGAGTTAAGTAAGATTTGGTACAGGATGGATAGTTTTGTCGAGACAGAACAGATGAAACTCGGAGAACTTCTGCCCAAGATACTAGATAATTACAAGATGCGAAGAGTGGAAATGCTCTCTCGGGATATAGATAATCGCATTCTTGAATCACAGAATAGTAAAGATCCTTCGCAAATCGTGGAACTCCTTAAGCGCAAAAATGCCATCAATGTCATTCGTCGTAAACTAAACGAGAAATTGGGGCGTACAGGGATTCATTAGACAGAAATTTCCCCGGCTCTTTTTGAAAACCGGGGAAAGAAATCTTTATAGGAAACTAGATAAATGTATATAACCGGAAAAATAATTCTGTTCCGTCTTGGAACATACATTTACAAAGAGGGAAAGGACTTTCTGCGCCTCGTTTTAGTTCCACGAATTCCCATTCTCCGATTTTCTCATCTTTATCCGTGAAAACAATAACACTTTCTCGCATATTTTTTCTGAAAAGTTCTGTAACCAACTCGTCATAACGTCCTTCATTCGTGTAATATATTTCCTCAATTAACGCCTGTATGCTGTTATATTGTTCGAATGTAGAGCGAATCCGGATGTTATTGAAATCTGTCACTAAATCTAGATTGCCATTTTCGATATTCAATGAAAGGCTGTAATAATCTCCTCCGTCCTTTTGTACAATGACCTCTTTGGGCATTCTTCTCATGATAAATCGAGAGACAATATCATCGTAATTTATTTCCATCTTGACCATTTGGCTGTAAGGAGGACATTTTACTATTTGTATGGCTTCGGAAGTTTCTTTGTTATATTGCTGTACTTTGTGTAATAGAATTTCTTCGCCCTTGTAAACTTCCATTTTAAGGCAGACACCGGTACTATAATCAATCGTTGCAATGAAACGAAGATCATTTTGGGACTGATCTGTTTTGGAAGAGGGGAAGAGGACTTCCATGAATCCGGCTGCATTGATGGTCGTGTCAAAGTCCTGTTTGTCTTTGTTCCAAACTAATTTCATTCCGGTAAATGTGTTTTCTTTGCTTGAGTCTGAACTTCGGGAGTTTATCAAATCGGAAATATTGAAACTCAAGTTTATACCATAATATCTTATTAAATCGAATATCTCATTATTTTCCTCCATCTCACTAAACTCCTTGACCAACGCTTCGCATGAACTGATATTGTCTTCGATTAAAGTTCTTAATTCGGAAGAGGGTAACTTCGTGTACGGTTTGTCATAATCGGTAATAATTTTGTCATCGTCATCGCTACACGCTACAAGAGTCGTAAGCAGACATAATACATACAAGATTTTTTTCATTTCTTTATTTTTATGGTGATAATCTCCGCAAAATTATAAAAAATGACATAGCTTACATAGGACGTTGAAATTATTCTTGCGGGAGTCTATTTATTCCTATTTCCTATTTTATAGAATTGGTTTTTCATTCAATTATGTTTGTATGTCGGGTGAATCGTGTTGTATATTTGCTATATGAGCTGTTATGCCATGATGTTTAAGAATAAAGAATATTTATACTTGCAGTAAGGTGTGCCGTGCAAAATGCTTATCGTGTACGCACTGCATATAAATCCGCATTTATAAGCCATTCACCATTATCTTTTACGGTTACATTCTGCCAATGAAATGTGTTATCCTCGATCTTGACGAAAACCCATTTCTTCTTTTCGTCGTCAATATTCGTGAGAACAATCATATCATCTTGTTTTCTTGCCTCAAGGCGCATGATTCTTCCTGTATAGCAATAGGCAATGTCCCAAGTGTGCGTGGCTGGATTGTAGACACGGAGTGTCGTGCCGTATTCGGTGAGGGGATGTGGTATTTCTGTTCTGGTTTCTCGTGAAGGTAGAATAATAACATCTTGTACCGCCATTCCCTCAAGGATCCACGAGAAATGCCATTCTCCTTTAGTCGAACAGGATATGTTGTGATCGACATAATCAAATTTCCAGCTACCAATCAGTTTCCCGAAATAATTAAACTCTTCGGGTAGTTCCACGCTCTTGCTGTTGCTTGTTAGGGTTTCAATAAAATATTTCATGTACTAATCCTTCTTATTAGATGAATAGAGTTTCTTGAAAAAGACGAAACTTTCATTTGATAGTAGTGTTTGTGAACAAAGGTAACAAAAGAACAGACATACACAAAATAAGGTGTTTTCAAACTCCCTCCCCCCCTTCGGGTACTTCCCCTCAGGCAGGGGAAGAAAAAGGTGGTACGAAGTGACGGAGGAGTTTTTCGAAATAAAATGACTTTTGGGACAGCCCCGATTTCTTCTATATAAATTTCTCCCGGTTTCGGGTGTTATTCAGTCCGAAGATGATAAAGAGGACAGAGGCGATCAACATGTTCATCCGGCAATGGAAGACCGTGTTGAAAAATATCTGCGGGTTCTTGTCAATGGGAACATCGTAAGGATTTAGGAAAATGTTCCATTGACTATCCCCGATAGCTCCCTGTATCATGGAGAATAACAGTCCGATAATAATAATCACCACGGAAGTTCCGTTCCCGTTCTTGATCATTGTGCTTAACATGAAGGAAAGCGTGCCGATAAAAAGAGCCGGGACCATGGCTTGTAGGGTCAGTCCCATCGGGGGAACCGACACGATAGCCAAATCCGTTAATAGAGCAAGGAAACAGGTAATCACGAAACAGATCACGTAAGAGATGATGAGGCGTAATAACC